>WBXJ01000066.1 GCA_008933045.1 Verrucomicrobiota bacterium | reverse complement strand
GCTTCCCGATGATGATCTTGGGGCGAGAATCGACCACATTTTTGACTTTCCAAAAACTAAGGAACTTTTGCGACGGGACGATGTTTTATTAAAGGCTGGAGGTTACAATGTGGCCAGTGATGGGACAGTTCTCTACGCAGGTAACCGCGTCTTTGTGGGCGTGGTGTTCAACGATTTTCAGAAGGGAGAAACGGTGCCGTTAAGCATTTGGCGCGAGGGGAAAACCATTACAGTCGATCTACCCCTCGATATCTACCAAGGGGATCGCAGCGAGGGAAACCAATATGATGTGTTGCCCCGATATTTTGTTTTTGGCGGGTTAGTGTTCACGCCATTGAACAGAGACTTTATGCGGACACTGGCGGGGAGTTGGACTGACACCGCGAACAATGAGCTTTTTTATGAACTGTTCTATCGCAAACATGAATCACCCCTCACGGTGCGTAAGGAACCGGTGGTGTTAGCCGCAATTTTGGCCCATGGAGTGAATGCGAATTTAGAAACTCGCGGGCGCACCTTGGTGGACAAGATCAATGGAATCAAAATCGAACAACTCGAAGATGTCGTCCGAGCTTTTGGCGAGGTTGGTAATGCCGCACAGCATGTCATTGAGTTCTATCCTGATCGGAATTTGGAATGTCTTGATCGAGCAGCGGCCGATGCGGCCAACCCCTCAATCTTAAAAACCTACGGCATCAGCAAGGATCGCCGGTTATGAAAACACTACTTTTTGAAAAGCCGGCTTCCGTTCTCCGTCACCTCCTCGGCATCCTCCTCTTAGTTCAAGGATGGGTGACCCCGCACGTGGTTCTTGCGAAAGAAAACAGTTCGGTGCAAGGACTCGAACACTCGATAGTGACGCTGGAAATTACCCGTCAAACTTACGACTACCAACAACCTTGGACGCGGCGGACCGATCAAGTCACAAAAATGGGTGTGGTGTTGAATGATAATGAAGTCTTAACCACTGCTGATTATCTGCAGGATCAGACCCTGATCCGGCTGCAAAAAGGCGGACGCGGTCGCTGGGTTGAAGGTAACCTGAAGTGGATCGACTACCATGCCAACTTAGCTGTCATTGGTTCTAGCGACGCCAAGTTTTGGGACGGTTTGAAGCCGATGACAATCGCCAAACAGACTCCTACTCGCGGTCCAGCCCAAATGATCCGTTGGCGCAATGGCGTGCTCGAGGCTCGGGATCTCAATATTAATCGTCTTTCGGTCAAGCGAGGAAAACTCACTTTTATCGATGTGCTTCAACTGGAGCTTGATACGGAAATTGCTGGGATTGGTTGGTCCGAAGCCATCATACGAGGTCGGCAACTCATCGGGATTACGAGCTCAAAGGAAGAACACACTTGCGCTGCGTTGCCCGCATCCTTTCTGAGGATGTGCCTCGCAGCCCGCCAAGAACAGAAACCTTTCCGCGGACTCGGTTATTTTGCGTTTGTTTGGCAACGCGGTGACAACCCCGCAACTCTTGATTTTTTAAAGCTCAGGGGTGATCCACGCGGAGTGCTTGTGTTGGAGGTTTCAAAAAACACCCGACCCGAGGGATCTTTGCAGCTACGAGACTTGATTTTAAGCATTGAGGGATTTGCAATCGATGCTCAGGGGGATTACGAGGATCCTGATTATGGGGTGTTATCATTGGAAAACTTAGCCACTCGTCACCGATGGGCTGGCGATCAGGTACGTTTAAAAGTGCTACGCGCAGGCAAGGAAGTAGAAACTACTTACCAATTACCCAAGGCTGATTACAGAGCCGAAACGGTGCCGAATGCAGCCTATGACCAGGAACCCGAGTACTTGGTTTTAGGAGGTCTTGTCTTCCAACCGTTGAGTGTCCCTTACCTTCAGAGCTGGGGGACCGATTACATGCGTAAGGCACCCTTTCGTTTATCCTTCACGAGCCAGAACAAATCCACCCATGACCGCCCATCGTTAGTGGTGCTCTCAACGATTCTTCCCGACATTCACAATCTTGGATACCAAGAGGCTCGATGGTTGATTCTCGACTCGATGAACGGACAAAAAATCAACCGCCTCAACGACCTGATCGAAGCAAAAAAATCCGCAAAAAATGGCTTACACGAATTGGTGTTTCAACAGGGTGATTCCCTGAGCAAGCTCGTGCTCGACGCAACGCAGACGGACGAAGCAACCCAACGTGTTTTAGAGCGTTATGGGATCGAAAAGCCTTTCGTGCTGGCACCTCCGTCTACTCCAAAAACACCTTAGTCAACGTTCGGTAGCAACCCTCTGATCTCCCAATAAACAGGCCTCGATTCTTGATGAGTATCGAAACTGATTACCACCTTGTGCAACTCGCTAATGGGGCTTACAGCCTTCATTCTACGACACACAGGGAAACATTTCACCCCGTCATTGGCCCTGCAGCGGAGGCGCAAGCCCTCTACGTAGAACAGTTGGAGTTACCCCGTCGATTTGCTGAAAACCAAGGGGATTTTGTCCTTTGGGATGTAGGTCTAGGCGCGGCGGCAAATGTGCTGACAGTCCTCAAGGCCTTACGAAACCATCGGGGCCGCTTACGGATCGTCAGCTTCGACCATAGTCTTCAACCTCTCGAGGCAGGAATCCAACACGCTGAAAAACTAGGCTACTTTGATGAGTATGAGATCACGGCAAAAACCTTGCTCAACCACGGTCAAGTTGAATTTACGAACGGATTATCAACGGTTCTGTGGCAACTACATTTGGGCGACTTCCCCACCCTGCTCCACTCCAATGACGCGCTGACATGGCCAAAACCTCACGCTATTTTGTTTGACGCGTTCTCCCCCGCAAAAAATGCTGCAATGTGGACCTTACCACTCTTTCAAAGGCTCTACCAACTCCTAGACCCTGACCGAGCTTGCGCCATGCCGACCTACTCACGGAGCACCCTCCTCAGGGTCACACTACTTCTCGCGGGTTTTCGTGTCGGAACAGGTCACGCAACTGGAGAAAAAGAAGAGACCACCATCGCAGCCAACCAACCCACTTTAATCCAGTCCCCTTTAGGTCAAGTTTGGCTCAAACGGGCTAGTAATTCTACCAGCGCGGAACCGCTGCACCAGGCTCAGTATTGCCAACTCCCACTCTCGGACTCCTCACGTCAAAAACTCCTGTGTCACCCCCAGTTCACAGGCGGTTAGAACGGCGGACTCCATTTTAATTTCTCAGGTTTCACAGTTTCGAGAACCGTGCTCAGCTTGGTGTGATTGGTTGTAGAACCACCCGTAATAAGTCGGAAACCTTGATCCTTCACCCCAGCATCGATATTCGTCGATGGCGTGACATCTCCCGTAAAGCGCGCTCTCATCAATCCTTGCCATCCAACACCTTCGGCCAACACATACGCTGGCCCGAAATCAGCCGATCTGGCCTTAGTTGCAGAAATATAATCACGCTTAAAATCCTCGATGAAGGCATACATTCCTTCGAGTTTTTTGCCTCCTGTCTCGGTTTGGAATGACACCAAATGTTTCCATTTTTGGGTCTCATTGATAAAAAAATAAGCTCCAAAAGTTGTGCGCTTCGCGTCAACTTTTGCACTCACAGCAAACCGATAGGTCTCGTTAGTTTTCCAGGCATACTCAAAAAAGCTTTGCCCACCAGTCCCCTCGTTACCGAACCGACCCGTTTTTACTTCGGGATCCTTATACATTAATTTGACTCGCTGCTCCGCTGCCACGGAGTTTGGATCGTTTTGTTGTCCAGGATCCCAGACGGAAAAAATGATCACTTTATCACCCTCACGTTCTTGAAGTCCGAAGTAGCCGGAGCTAAACCCAGCCACGCAATAATAAGTGCCGACGGAGGATTGTGTCACCCGAACCTCGTTGTAGAAACCATCCGCTGGGCCGGATTCGAAGCCGAGATGAATCGATCGACATTGCCGTTTGACTAAATCCGCAAGTTCCTCCGGAGTCTCAGCAAGCAAAGAAAAAGTACACAGAATCAGCAACAACGTTTGGTTCCGTAATTTCATCACCCCGACCCTAGCGTGAAGAATCGTCAGTGGCAAAATCTGAATTTTGCCTCTAGAATTGAATTGTTGATCCACGCAAAGCTTGCCGGACGCTCAGAATCCTGCCACGAGTAACAGTGATGCATTTGGCCGTTTCAGAAGCCGTCCGACAGTTCGACTCCTTGCTAACAAGTGGGGAACCGATTCTCGCTCTTGCTCCGATGCAGGACGTCACCGACCTCCCCTTCTGGGATCTCATGAGTCGTTATGGCGGACCCGATGTCTACTATACCGAGTATTTTCGCGTACACTCGACCTCAACCCTTCAAAAACCGATCCTGCGCTCCGTGACCGAGAATCCGACTGGGCGCCCTGTAATCGCCCAAATGATTGGGAATGATATTCCTGCTCTCGTGAGGACTGCGAAGGAGCTGCAGCAGCATTGCGTTGCAGCCATTGATCTGAATCTGGGATGCCCCGCTCCGGTCGTCTACCGCAAATGTGCCGGTGGGGGGCTCCTGCGCGAACCCAAGCGGATCGATGCCATCCTCGGAGCGTTGCGTGAGGCAGTGACTGTCCGCTTTACCGTCAAAACCCGCATCGGGTTTGATGACCCCGCTGTTTTTGAAGAGTTACTTCCAATTTTCGCAAAGCATCAAATCGATTTGCTAACCGTCCACGGACGCACGGTAAGAGAAATGTACCGGAGTGAGGTGCATTACGACTACATCGCCCGGGCCGTGGCGGCCCTACCCTGCCCTGTGCTCGCAAATGGGAATGTGGACTCGGCCGAACGTGGGCAAGAAATACTCAACTTCACGGGTGCGGCAGGACTCATGATTGGCCGTGGTGCAATCCGTAATCCGTGGATTTTTGATCAATTTCGAGCCTTGCGAAAAGGGCAGCCTCCAATTCTTCCCTTGGGAACGGAGGTTCTCGAATATATCCACGCATTATACCACGCTGTTCAGCCAGAGACGGTTTGCGAGGTTGCCCAAGTGCAAAAAATGAAGAAATACTTAAACTTCATCGGGCTGGGAATCGAACCTTCCGGCACGTTTCTTCACAAAATCCGACGTGCAACTCTCAAATCCGAATTCTTCTCGATTTGTACAGATTACCTCACTCATCAGAATCCGATGCCGCTGATTCCGTTTAATTTTAACCTCCCTCAGACCGATGTTCTAGCGGTAGACCCTTGCTGACCGAGCACCCTTGGATAGTCCACCCCATCCGTCCCGCCTCCGCCGAGAGTAGATCATTTCTCAGCCAAAATGATTTTCGAGCTTTGCAATCGGCAATTGTGGACGGATATTCAATGAACATATGAAACAACTCGGTTCGCGTCGTGATTGGATTAAAACTTCTGCAGCTCTTGCTGGTTGCGCTTCGCTAATGTCGGGGATCAACTTGGCACGAGCCGTCACACCCACAGATTACAAAGGTTCAGCCCGCCTGCGTTTGAGTCTGGCGGCCTATTCGTTCCGTGATTACTTCAAGGACCTTGACCACACACGCGACAAGGAAACGGATGCAGCCCGACGCATCGACATGTTTGATTTCATCGACTACTGCGCGGCGCAGGGTTGCGAAGGAGCCGAGCTAACCAGCTACTATTTTCCGAAAGACCTCACCGAAAGTTACCTGCTCCGGATCAAACGCCATGCCTTCGTCCGAGGTGTCAGCATCTCCGGCACGGCGGTTGGTAATACGTTTACTCATACTGATCCGACCCGACGCGGGAAGGAAATTGCCCACGTGAAAAGTTGGGTAGATCGTGCAGCCATTCTAGGCGCACCCCACATTCGTGTGTTTGCAGGGGGAGCTCAGAGCGGTCAATCACTCGATACTGCTAAGAAAGTTTGCATCGAAGCTCTCGAGGAATGTGGCGAGTATGCTGCAACCAAAGGTATATTCCTAGGGATCGAAAACCACGGCGGAATCGTCGCCGATGCCACGGCTATCATTCAGATTGTGCAGGCGGTAAAAAGCCCTTGGGTCGGCATCAATCTCGACACCGGTAATTTTCACACAGACGATGTCTATGGTGACATTGCGAGCTGCGCACCCTACGCAGTGAACGTCCAAATCAAGGCCGATATCCATGCGAAATCCCAGCCCAAACAGGCGGCAGATCTTGGCCGTTTGGTCAAAATCTTACGCCAAGCAAAGTATCGAGGGTTTGTCGCTTTGGAATACGAGTCAAAGCCTGATCCCTACGAAGCCATCCCCAAACTTCTGAGCGAATTACGCACGCTATTTGCCGCGTGATTCGATGGGCTGGTAAGTAGCCTTAATCAGGGAGCGATCTCCCCTTGGTCTCGGGCGCGAGCCAGATCACACAAAGCCCAGCCACATAGATTAAAGTGATCACCGAGCCGGCTCGGGCATAGCTCCCGTCAAAATATTGCACAAGGCTTCCTCCTGCCAACGCTCCGACTGCCGCAAAAATGCGCCCAAAATTATAGCACACACCCTGGCCGGTCGCACGGATCCGTGTCGGAAAAAGCTCGGGCAAATAAAGCGGAAACCATCCGTAAAAGGATGCCGTGCAAAGCCCCGCAAGAAATGTCACGCAGACAAAGAGGGTATTGTACTCATGCAACACCCGAAAAAGAAACGCACAAACAACGAGTGACGCTAAGCACAGGATAAAATAGGTAGGCCGCCTTCCGATGCGCCCTCCGAGGAGTGGCCCAATCAGACAACCCACCACAGCTCCGAAGGATGATGCCATTTGAACCACCGCTTTTGCGCCCGGAATTTTTCCACCCGTCATTTGATCAACCCATAGCGGAATCCACTGGATCGAACCCCAAGTCCCGATCAAGGCGATGGAGGCAAAAACAATTCCCAGACACGTGGTTTTAAGCATCGTGGGACCAAATATTTCCCGAAGCGGATTGATTACCTGCAAGGTCACCGCACGCTTCCATTTCTCGGACTCCGGCACTCCTAACCGAATAAAAAATACCAGCAAAGCAGGCAACGCTCCCATCAGGAAAAACCACCTCCAAGAATCGACGGTCACGGGCGCAAGCATTGCCACCCAACTCACCAAGAGCATCCCAAGATTCGCAGCAGCCCCGATCAGACCCGCGAGGAGGGGTCGCCACCGTTCGGGCCAACATTCCATGACCAACGCCACACCCAACGCCCATTCTCCTCCCATTCCCAACGCCGCAATAAATCGAGTCGCCGCGAGATGCCACGGCACTTGTGCAAAATAACCAACTGCGGTGAAAAGTGAGTAAACGAGGATACTCAACGACATGGCACGAATACGACCTATTCGATCCCCCAACCAACCGAATAATAAGCCACCGGCCGCTGCACCCAGCAAAAAACAAGCCGTGATATATCCCATCCATTTGGCTACCCCCCCGTCGTTGACCCCAAGCATGCTTTGCAACGCTGGACGGGCAACAACGGGAAAAAGTCCAATCTCGAATCCATCAAACATCCATCCAAGAAACGCAGCCAATAGCACCATCCATTGCCCCTTGGTGAGTTGCAACGGTTCATTGAAAGTGACGGTTTGCCGAGTCTCGGACATAGGAGTTAGAAGTTATTTTTGAGGGAGTGCGGGTTTTGGCCAGTTTAAGTGTTCATGCAAAAAGTCAAAGGTTCCCTTGCCGTTGATCGTATGCGGCCCAGCAAAACTTTCTAACCGACTGTGATTAGGAAGTCCCAGCTTTCCTGCATACAGGTATCGAACCTTGCCAAATTCAGCAAAGACTCGCTCATCAGGAGCCACACCATCAAAGTGCCCGCGCTCCACCATAAATGGGCGAGGCGCAATTAACGCCGCCATCTCGGCGTAGTTGAAAGTGCTACCCAAATCGAATTCGAAAATCTCGTATTCCCCACTCCATACGTAACTGTAATTACTGACGGTTGACGTATTCTTCCAGACCCAATCATTAAAATCGGCGGAACAAATCGACAAACAATAATCGGTGAGCAACGCCGGCACTCGCATCGCTGTCTTGCCCCCATAGCTGAGGCCGTAAAACGCCAGACGACTCGCATCAACGCACTCCAAGGTCTTGAGCCAATCTAATATCTGCTGATGCTGCGGAGTAATCACCGAGAACAAGGTCTGACCGACCTGATTAGCTTTGCGTTGCAATGTGCGAAAGCGATCCTCGAAAATATAGAGATTTTGAGGCGCAAAAACGATGAATCCACGATCAGCCAACCGCGCCGCGAAATCGTGATAGGCCCCTTGATCTCCCTGAATCACATCCTTCGGCCGACCTTCTAACCCATGTTGACAAACAACTACTGGACGCCGCTCGCCCTGCTGCAAATCTTTTGGAACGAGAAGCACACCATAAGCCATCACGTCAGGAAACACATCCAAAGTCACCTCAAACCCAGACCATCGGGCGGAATCATAAGCCTTCTTGGAATGCGCGTTAAATGGCAGACGGGGTTGATCGATCTGCCCAATGACTTCACGAGAAAACTGGGATCGATAGACCTCCGTCGATTTCCGGTATGCCTCCGTCGATGTGAAATTCAGACCCTTCATATAATCACGCCTGAGATCGCCTCCCAATTCGAGTAACTCTTGAGTATGTCGGTCGAGCTGCCGGATTTGTCCCGCCATTCGCTGAGGCCCATCCGTCAGGGGGCGGATGAGCTTTGGCGGTTTGCCTGAAGCCGCCACTTCGCGATTCGGAACCAGCGATTTCAGAAATGTTGCCAACATCGCCTCACTGCCATAAGCCCCGCGTCCGTCCACTCCGCTGACGATCAGTTGAGCGGGATTAGGAGTTGGAATCTCCGCAACTATTTTTTGCATTCGGGAGAATTCCGCCCTCACAGCAGCCACATCCGGCGTTGTCAACACCGCTGGTGCTCCTCCGTTGCCGGGGAGGGTCAATTCCGGCCCGAGCGCGGCTTCGACCAGAAAAGTGCGAGGCGCGATCAGTCGAGCTACTTCCGCGTCCCCAAAAATTCGTAGGTAACCAAAAACATTACGGTCAATGGGCTGTTTCCAACCGATGCTGCGATCTTCAAAAAAACCACTCACCCCGACCACATCAACCCGAGTCTCCAGAGCTCCCGCAAGCAAGGCAACAAAGCCACCTTCGCCGTGACCCAGAAGCCCTAAAGGTCGCCGTCCAGTATCTCCGGCGCGTAACCAATCCACCAACGCTAGCACCTTGAGAACCTCGTACCCCAGAATGTGACGACCCATCTCAAACGCGGGTCGATAAAGAAATTCGCGATGAGTTAACTTGGCATGACGTCGCTGGGTGCGTGTTCGGTCGATCAGCAATGGCACGTAAACTCGACATCCGCTCTCCGCCAATCGACGAGCAAACTGGCTCTCCGGTGGCACACCGGGCACCAAGCCGCAAAGTTGTTCAGGCGAGACATCGGCATCCGGCACCGCGATCACATCCGCAATGATTTGACCTCCTTTGGGAATCAGAACTAACCCGCAACCTTCCACATCTCCGAAAGCCCCCCACCGAATCTCCACCACATCAAAAGTCGCTCCAGCCGCTAGACGCTCCTCCCCTCCTAACACCATCTGCACTTGAGGAGCATTCCGCCGGTGAATCGCATCCCGCGCACCGATCATCTTCGCGAGCAGCAATCGGTTCGTTTCTGCGGGGCGCACCCAAGGCTCAGGGGATGAGCGATCAGGAATCCAAAACGAGGAACGACCTGCGGGAGATTCCTTAATTTCTCGAAGTAAAAATCGATCAACTCCCGCGACCAAATTTGACGCAATGTCGCCTTGAAGCTCCAGCGGCACCGTGCCGGGCACCACCGCATTCGTCCACGATAACGGAGCCGCCTCGGCTGCCAACGCAACTAAAAGCATCCCGCAACAAATCAGAATTGATCGAAGATATTTCATACTCGAGAATCATTACATCGTAGCCATTTCTGAAAACACTCACCAGATATGATTTGCAGGTTATTTTTTCTTTCGCGTTTCACTCAACACCTCGCCTCTCAACCAAGTAAATTGCCGGTAAGCCAAATAGGGATCAACTTGAGCCAACAAAAACCATGCCCACTGTTCCCGCAACCACGTCAAAAACGAACGCGATTTCCGCCACTGCTCCAAGGTGATTTCTTGACTACGCGAAAGTGCCTGTTCAAAAAAACGCCGGGCTTCTTCTGTAATATGATGCGTTTCGAGCCGAACCAACAGCTCATAATTAATGTGCAGACTGCGTTTGTCCAAATTCGCAGACCCAACAAACACAGCGTCATCAAAAAGAAAAAGTTTTGAATGCAAAACCTGTGGCTGGTATTCGAAAATTCGAATTCCAGCCTTCAACAAGCCCGTATAGAGCCGACGTGCCGCTGACTGTGCCAACGACACATCCGTCTTGGCCGCGAGAATGAGTGTCACAATAGCCCCACGCTTTGCCGCCTTGGCAAGAGCTTTACGAATCTGCCTCGGCGGGAGGAAATACGCAGAAATTATTTGGATACGGCGTGCTTTTTGAACAGCAGCGCACAACGCCTGCTGCATTTTAAACCCGCGCCAATTCGGGCCAGATGTGATGATTTGGCCTTGCGGGGTCGTGATGACTCGTTGGTTGACGTTTTTCCGAAAGCGCACCCAAGGCCGAGGTTTTTCGGCTGCTAGCTGAAACATGCTATCAAAAATACGGCCTAATTCGAGGGCAAACTCCGCCGACAATCGTACACTTGTGTCGTGCCAACCTTTTGTTACCCCATCACCTCTATAAGCTTCCGCAATGTTAAATCCACCCACGAAAGCCGTCGCATCATCCACCACGAGCATTTTTCGGTGATCACGAAAACCGATGCGTTTTAAACGGAGCGGGTTAAACCACCGAAATTCACCCCCCGCCTTTTTCAGCGCCTCAAAGTAATCATTCGGGAGGTCGTAAGAACCCAGCGCATCCACCATGACGTAAACCGCAACCCCTCGTCGAGAAGCCTCAACCAAGGCCACACGGAATCTTTCACCAATGTCACTCTTATCAAAAATGTAAACTTCCAGTCGAACAGACTTCTGGGAACACGCGATGGCATCCAACATTTTCTCGAGCGCATCATCTACGGTGTGAAACCACTCGCATCCCACCGGGAAGCCGTCGACTCTGTTGTTCGTCGGAGTTGACATAATCGTTCCTCAAACTCTGACAGAAACCATATCATTTGCCAGCCTCGGACTTTGGCGCATCATTTGCAGTCGAATAATAGAGTGAATTGGGGCATTGTAGTTTCATGACATGCACGTTGCGTTACGGACTTTGGCTGGTTGCACTCCTTTGGTCGTGTTGCCTGCAAGCCGCGCACACCGATGTCAACTTACAGCTCTCACATCGCGAGGCTCGATCTGGGGAGACTATTTTTGCAGCGATCCGACTCCAGATGGACCCGACGTGGCATACCTACTGGGCGAACGGCGGCGACTCGGGAGGGCCGACCGTTGTTGAATGGGAGCTACCTGATGGCATTGAGGCGGGGCCCTTACAATGGCCGCTCCCTCAACGCACTGAGGAGAGTGGGCTCGT
Source organism: Verrucomicrobiota bacterium (assembly GCA_008933045.1). Taxonomy (GTDB): domain Bacteria; phylum Verrucomicrobiota; class Verrucomicrobiia; order Limisphaerales; family SXQI01; genus SXQI01. Next base: position 664 of record WBXJ01000066.1, on the reverse strand, counting down.
CTCCTACATCTACGAAAACGAGGTGCTTTTAATCGCCCCGATCCAGATATCGGCAACAATAAAACCTGGCGAGAAAACCTTAAAGGCACAGGTGCGCTGGTTAGAATGCGCGGCACTCTGCATTCCAGCTCGGGACGAAGTGGAGGCCACCATCGTCGTCGGCAACACCTCTCAATCTTCTCCCCATGCGGCCGCAATTGCAGAGTGGCAAGGGCGAGTCCCCCAGCCAAACCCTGCCCTCAAAATCAGTGGAACATGGCAAGGCTCCATCACCAACGACTCACGCGAGTTAAGTATCACCTTCGCCGGATTTGAGGGTCGAGGCCAACCCGACTTCTATCCCAGCCCGAATACTGCTTACAAAGTCTCAGCTCAATCAACTCTCCAGAGTGATGGTCGTCTGATTAAACGTGTCGAAAAATTGAAAGGTGAATGGCCGACCACAGCGACGGGACTGGCCGTGTTCACCCAAGGCCAAGAACGCAGGGCCTTCGCAGTCACCGTTCCTTTGGCTTCTGTTGGCGAAATTCTCAACTCAGAGCCCCAAAAAAGGAATTCCGCATACCCTTTTTATTGGATCCTTTGCCTTGCATTCATCGGAGGGCTAATTCTAAACATCATGCCCTGTGTCCTACCCGTGATTGCTCTTAAAATTCTTGGATTC
>WBXJ01000065.1 GCA_008933045.1 Verrucomicrobiota bacterium | reverse complement strand
GGCTTTAGCCTTGGATTTGAGCCGGGCTGTGGTGGTGGCTCCGGCGGGGCTTTCGCGGCTTGAGAAGAAGGCGGTGACTCTTTTGGTGGAAGAGGTGGAGAAGCGTTCGCAGATCCGCTGGGAGGTGCGGACGGATTCGCCGAGTAACGGAGTGCCCGTAATCGCTTTAGGTCAGTCGGAGGTGTTGCAGAGTGTCAAAGGGTTGACGGTGGAGCGATCCGAGAATCGTGCGGCGGAAGGGTTTCATCTGCGGGTCAAAACGGGGGTCACGATCCTCGGGAATGATCCGCGTGGGGTGCTTTATGGCGTCGGGTATTTGCTACGGCAATTGCATCTGGAGCCCGGTCGGATCACGGTGGCGGATGGTCTCTCGACGTCGAGCTCGCCTCGGTATCCGGTGCGCGGGCATCAATTGGGTTATCGGCCAAAGACGCATTCTTATGACGCTTGGAATTTGGCGACTTGGGAGCAGTATTATCGCGATTTGATTGTGTTCGGAGCCAATGCGGTGGAATTGGTGCCGCCTCGGACGGATGACGATGCGTTGAGCCCACATTTTCCGCTGCCTCCGCTTCGGATGATGGCAGGGATGTCGCAGTTGGCGGATGATTATGGGTTGGATGTCTGGGTTTGGTATCCGGCGATGGATGCGGATTATTCGGATCCAAAAACGGTTGAGCTCGCACTGAAAGAATGGGCGGAAGTGTTCGAACGATTGCCGCGAATTGACGCTATTTTTGTCCCGGGCGGCGACCCAGGGCACACGCCTCCCAAACATCTGATGGCGTTGCTGGAGAAGCAGACGGCATCGTTGCACAAATCGCATCCTAAAGCTCAGATGTGGCTCTCTCCGCAGGGGTTTACGCAGGAGTGGATGGATGAATTTCTGGGGATGTTGGAAAAGCAGCGGCCGGCATGGCTGAGTGGCTTGGTCTTTGGTCCGCAGGTGCGGATGAGCCTGCCGGATTTGCGTGCAGCCGTCCCGAAGCAGTATCCAATCCGGCACTATCCGGATATCACTCATACTCGGCAGTGCCAGTATCCTGTGCCGGACTGGGACACGGCGTATGCGCTGACTGAAGGGCGGGAATGTATCAACCCTCGGCCTATTGATGAGGCGGCGATTTTTCGGCTTCTGCAACCGTACACTGTGGGATTTATTAGTTATTCAGAGGGCTGCAATGATGATGTGAATAAGGCGGTATGGAGTGCATTGGGTTGGAACCCTGAGATGCCGGTGGTGGATGTGCTGCGAGAGTTTAGCCGGTATTATATTGGTGATCAATATACGGAAAGTTTCACGCAAGGGTTGCTGGCTCTCGAGAGCAACTGGCGCGGACCCTTACTGGCAAACGAAGGGGTGAATACCACGTTGCAGCAATTCCAAGAATTGGAACGGCAGGCATCGCCGCAGGTGAAAGCAAACTGGCGTTTTCAACAGGCGCTCTTTCGGGCCTATTATGATGCTTATACTCGTAGCCGGTTAATTTATGAGACGGGGTTGGAGGATCGAGTGATGGAGACGTTGCGCGATGCGGCTCGGTTAGGCTCGCGCCAGAGTCTTGTGGACGCGGATGGTTGGCTGAATCGGGCTTCGACAGAAATGGTAGCGCGGGATTTACGGGCACGCGCTTTCGAGCTGGGGGATGCCCTGTTTCAGAGCATCCGGATGCAGTTGACCGTTGGCCGACATCAGGCGATCGGGGTTGATCGGGGCGCGAGCTTGGATACGATCGACTATCCGCTGAACAACCGACGGTGGTTGCAGGAACAGTTCGACGCAATCCGAGGGTTGAAGACCGAAGCTAAACGCCTCAAAGCGATCAACTCGATCGTGCAATGGACCAATCCAGGCCCGGGGGGATTTTATGATGACACGGGCAACATGGCACGGCAACCGCATGTGGTGCGGGGGCTGCCTTTTGCACAAGATCCCGCGAGTCTTTTGTCCTCCAAGATCGGCTTTGAGGAAGGCGATGTGGTGGATGAGCCGGACGAAAAACCGGTGGGGGCACTCCGGTATTCTTGGCTGGATCACGCGGAGTCATTAGGGGAGCAACCGTTACGGATGCGATACACCCAGCTTGATCCTACTGCACATTACAAAATCCGTGTCACCTACGCGGGAGATGCTCCCAAGCGCCCTATCCGACTTGTGGCTGACGACAAGATTGAGATCCATCCTTTGATCCAAAAAGCGTTTCCTTGGCGGCCAGTGGAATTTGATATCCCCGATGCGGCGGTTCAGGACGGGGTGTTGGATTTGAGCTGGTTCCGAGAGGCGGGTCTGGGCGGCAACGGTCGTGGATGCCAAGTTTCGGAAATTTGGTTGATTAAAAAGTAACGAAATCTGAGTCAATGAATCCATCCACTACTCCCGCCACACCTTGGGAAAACCCGGTCAAAGCCCGCCTGCGTGCTGGTCTGCCCGTTATTGGCATCACTCTCACCACGAATAGTGTGGAGACGGCTGCACAAGCGGCGAGCCTTGGTTTCGATTTTCTCTGGATCGAGATGGAGCACTCGCCGATCAGCCTCGAAACCGTGCGTAATATCGTGCTTGCGACTCGAGGCGCGAAGGCGGTGCCGTTTGCGCGCGTGCCTGTGAACGAACTTTGGGCCGCCAAACGGGTGCTGGATGCCGGGGTGTTAGGGGTGATGTTCCCCTTCACGAGTACGCCTGAGTTAGCGCAGCAGGCGGCTGATGCGTGCCATTACCCGCCGGTGGGGAAACGTGGTTCGGGTGCGGGGCTCGCTTCATTTCGCTGGCCCAGCCCTGAAGGATATTTCGATTTTGCAGATCGAAACGTGATGGTGATCGCGATTATCGAAGAGATTTCCGCTGTGGAACGCATCGAAGAAATCGCCGCTACACCCGGGATTGACGTCTTGTTTGTTGGACCCAGTGACCTCTCATTTTCGATGGGATTCCGTGGTGACATGGAGCATCCCGATGTCCACGCAGCAATGGCCAAGGTGGTGGAAGCTGCCGGACGTCACGGCAAAACCGCAGGTCGCCTGACGACGGGGGGTGCGGACATCGCGCGATGTTTAGGGCAAGGGTTTCGATTCCTGCAATGCGCCACCGAACTTAATTTCATGACCGCCGGAGCGCAGACATTTTTGGATTCTTACGAAAAACAATTGTGATTTGCTGAGGTCATTTTTTTGAAAGACCTTCGAGATAATCCAGTAGAGAGGCGAGTTCCTTGACGGTGAGCGAGGCCACGAGACCTTCTGGCATGAGTGATTTTTCTACTTTCTCACGTTTCGCGATGTCCTTGATAAGGATCGTAATTTCTTGAGCGAGGACGTTGCGGACGGTCACTTTGTCAGCGGCTTCGAGTGTGACGAAGCCTTCGATTTCGGTGCCGTCCTTTAACTCAAATTGGTGAGTCGCAAATCCTTGAGCAATTGTTTTATTCGGAACGAGAATCGCTTCGGCGAGTTCGGGCCGCTTGTAAATGGTGGCGATGTTCCCAAGGTAAGGCCCCCGTAACGCTTGAGCCTGATCGACGGTGTGACAGTTCACGCAACTTAGCCGAGTGAAAACATCCTCACCCAATTTTCGATCACCCTTCATCGTCTGGAGAGCACTCATGACTTCAGGCAATTTCAGTGTTTCAATTTTTGGGCCTTGGTCGGCGAGTGCTTTTTTAGCAGCGGTGAGATCCAAACGAAGGACGCGAGCGGCCTCTGCGAACGCGGCGGCGACAACGGGATTTTGATCTGGCTCGGCTGAGAGCACGCGATCTTTCGCGCCTCGGTTCTCCGAAAGAGCAATGGCACGCAAGATTTGCGCCTTGCGGGCGGTTTGAGTCCAACCGGAATCTAAGGATTGTTGAGCGATGGATTTGGCGGCTGGTGCCACGGTTTTTCGTTGAGTCAGATTCAACAGAGCCGCATCTGCCCAAGGGGCCGAGGCATCAAGTTTAGCGGCGGCGGCCTCTAGCACCAAGGTGTGCTGATCGAGCGCGGGAGAGGTGAGCCACGCATTCACTGCGGCTCGAAGGTCTTTGTCAGTAGGGTGGGCGGATTGCATTGCGGGGAGAGCTGCGAGGATGGCAACGACTCCGGAGGGACTGCCAAGTTTCGCTGAAGCTGTCAGAGCGAGGGATCGTGTCCCGACGGGGAGTTTGACGTTTGCCAGTGCTTGATACAATAGCGACTCGGCCTGCGGAGGGATTGCTGCTGTCGTCAGAGCTAATTGGCTCAGCAACGGAAGCAGCAGTGCTTCCTCAGTTGCGGCGCGCTTGATGAGAACGGTTAATGTGTCGGCGGATTGCACTTTGTGACGAGCAAGTTCGGAGGCCACAAACACACTCTCGTCGCCCTGCGCTTGATTGAGCGCAACTTGAAGAGCGACAGCAATTTTATCGGTCTGATCCCAAGTGACAGGTTGGTAATAGGGTCCGGAAGTGTCAGGGCGGGTTCCCCAGCTATCACCCTTCCAGACACCGGCGGTGAAATGGAGACGAGCCAGAGTGGTGATCAAACCACGACGGCGTGCAGCGTTGGATTCTTTTTGTAGACGGCTGATCACCCCATCGACGACCGGAGCTTGATGCAAACCTTGGAGCACTTGCAACGCGAGACGTCGCCGAGGTTCATCGACTCCTGCCTGATCGACAACAGAGAAGCAAACCTCGGCACCTTCCAACTGTTTGAGAGCCTGCACGACGGTGTGTGCGACGACGGGGTCGGGATCCGCGAGAAGAGGAATGAGAGCACCAGCTTGTGTTTTTTGATTCAACCGAGCCATCGAGAAAACGGCTTCACGGCGCACGCGGGGATTCGCATCGGCCAAGGTGGCGATGATCGGAGCGGCGGGGACGGTCGCGAGTTCGGCGAGGTTATCGGTCATCGCCCGCAGCGGATACTCGCGCAGGCTGGGTGATTTGAGGAGCTCGACGAGCCGAGGGGTTGACTGTGCGTGCAACGATTGCTTCAAGGCAAAAACGGCCGCAACACGAGAAGCGAGAGGCTTGGTTTCATCAGTCGCCAAGCGAGTGATTTGGCCGGCAATCTCATCATTGAAACCACGTCGAATCAATTCGCGCTGCGCTTCCAATCGGCGGCGGTGACTGGAGGTTTCCAAAAGTTTGACGAGCGCGGAACTCTCGAGCTTGGAGAATTTAGGCAAGGGTTCCGCCTGATAGCCTTTTGGCGAGACTCGGGCCAGAAAACCCACATCCTCACCCGTAAAGGTGAATGTGGCACCGCGCCAACTCGCGACATAAAGATGGCTGTTTGCATCCACATCCAAATCTGTGACGCGGGGGGCACGCACAAATTCCGTCTGGTCCACCTTGAACGTCGCCCCATTGGGAGAAGTCCGATGACGATACACCCACTCGCGACCCCAATCCGCTGTGTAAACGGCGTCGTTGTAAATCGCAGGAAATCCGGGCTCGCTCAGAAAAAGTGCGCCACACCCCGAGCCACCGCCATAATCTGCAAGAGGCTCGAGCAATTCATCACGAAAGTTTTTGTAAAAGGAGGGGTAACCATGTTGGCTTAGACCTCCGAAATGATGGAATCTGACATCCCATCCATCACCGTCATTGGTGTTATCGCGTGCGAAGGCATCGAGGAGCGGACTGACAGCTACCTCAAGAATATTTCGTGTTCCATGCGACATCATTTCCAATCCGGAACCATCAGGACGCACACGCACCAGACCACCACCGCGACACTGCAATTTTCTGCCGTCCGTTCCCTCAGCCTCGAGAAAACCGAAGTCGCCGATGGCACAATAAATCCAACCATCAATTCCGAGTTCGATCCCGTTCGAGGTATGATCCGCAGGGCGATCTTTGAATCCAAAAGCGATATTCTTGACCAATACCTTTTCTTCGTCTGCAATTCCGTCGCCGTCCTTGTCGATATAAGCACTGAGGTGAGGAGGATGGAGCAGATAAAGGCGATCGTGATCCCAGACCAAGCCGCGTGGTGAATCGACATTCGCAACAAACGCTTTTACTTCGTCGGCCCGACCATCCCCATCAAGATCACGCGCCCGCAAGACTCGACCGTGATAGGGCGAACGGTCAATCGACCCATTTTTATCCGAGGAAATATACACCGTGCCATCGGGTGCAGCGGCGACAAAGACGGGATAATTTACAGCGGGAGGTTTTACAAAAATTGTTGTCTCAAACCCCTCGGGAACCTTGACCTCAGCCGCCAGAGAGCGCTCTTGCTCCCGTTCGCGGTTTCGTAGATCAGCAAGAATCATTTTATCCCCGAACACCGTGACTTCATGGATGCTGCCCCATTGACCGGCGGGAGCACTGAGAAACGTGATGCGAAGCTTCCGCAGACCGGTCACCGTCACGAGATTTGTAGTGGTGCCCTTGATTTCATTTTTGCTCCCGTCCACCAGAGGATGCCAACCACCCCCATCGTCCCCATCAATTTTATATCGATAAACAGCTTGGTTTGATTCCCACTGAATCGTGATGCCGCGAACTGGCTCCTTGGGATCGAGTTCTACCTCCAGCCATTCATTAAAAGCAGGGCCATTCGCACACCAACGCGTGCCAGTGCTACCATCAAACGCATCGCGAGCCGGGTGGCCCTCTTGTGTGCTCGAAGCCTTTGCGGGCTTTCCTTGAGCAAGATTCATGGGCACTTTTTGGGCCTGTGATTCTGCGGGCTTTAGGTAGTCCTCAGTCAGATGCCCCGCAGCCCAGAGCGTGCCGCGTGTGAGCAAATCCAAATAGGCTGGCAGGCTCACGGTTTCATTGTGATGCCCAAGCGTGGTTCCGAATACCCGAGTACCATTGTAATCATTTGCCCACGCACAAACCTCATCCACACCGGTCTCCTGATTCTTCGAGGCAGCCAACGGATGCGCGGTGGGCCAGAGTTTGTCGATGTGATAAAGTTCTCCCGCAGGATTCCACCAACCCGGCCCGAGCGTCCGCATGATCGGATGCGTTGCGTCGCGGTTCAGCACTTCATGGGCGTAATGCGCTCCATGATAACTCGAGGTGACACCCAGAAATTTAAACCACTCCTCAGTGCCGTTCCGATAGCTGTGCATTGCACAATGCAGCACCACGGCAGGAAGCCCTTGTTGGTGGGGTTTGAGAATTCGACGCGCCCAGTCAGGGTCTTTGACATCCGAAAAACATTCATCATGGATGATGACGTCATACCCCTTGGCCCAATCAGGATTTTCGTAGAGCGCGATTTTGCTATCGGTCGCTGTGCCTCCTTGTTGGATGGTATCCACTTCGATCATCGCCCGAGCCTTGAGACCCTCAGCAATGAGGTTCTTCTGCGCATCGTAATCATGACAACACCCCCCAGAAACCAAGAGCACACGAAGTGGCTTGGGTGCCGCAACACACTGTGAAATAAAGCCGAAACCGCTCCCGATCAGCAGGAGGAGGTATGGAAGTGAACCTAGACGCATGATATTACTAATTGAGTCACGAAGAGAAATGAAGCATCGAACCTCAGATCTCTTGTGTGGAATTTATTTTGCTGGATGGATGGACAGGTCGTCGAAACGAATGGGGGTGTTGCTGTACGGATTGCCTGTGATGGATGCACGGCCTGGAGTTGGTTGCTCGCTCTCTTCCCACAGGATTGTCGCCGTGGATGGAGCGGGTGAACCATCGGCCCAGACTTTGCCCTCCACCTTCCAGGTCGGTCCCGACTTGGGATTCAGGGTCAGAGCTAGCCGCGTCCATTGGCCAGCGGTCCAATCATAGGGAACGGAAGCTTTCACGACATCTCCCTTATAGATCTCGATTGTTTTTTTTGCTGGGCTGACTTGGAGTTTGTAGCCTCCGTTACCGTTCAACCCCACCGAGAAGGTCGGAAACCGTCGTTTCTGACCGGTGCCGAAAATACGAGCGGAAACCACCACACCATCCGCAAGAGTAGGACCAAAAAGGACACCAAATGAATCGAGGGGCGCACCAGGAAGTTCGAGGAACTTATTGCCGGTCTCCTCTTTGACGGCAAAAGCTCCATCGAGGACTAGGAACTCTTGTGGCACCGAGTTCAACTCGGCCGCTTCGAAGGAATTTGTGTAAGGCAGCTTGGCCACTTGAGCTTGGGCTGTGAAGGGTTGATTGACAGCAGAAAGTGCCAGCACAAACACGGCTAGTTTTTGGATCAGTTTCATGGACATTAAAATCTTGGATTCGACGCCGACGTCAAGTGCGGCCTTCAATCATTCCCCGCGCAAGGCATCGATCAATCGACCCCGAAGGGCGTAAAGTGCAGCCGTGTAAGTAGCGAGCCCTCCAAACAACCCGACACCGATGAGCGTTAGCACGAGAGATCCCAGAGGCAACGGGGCACCGGGAGTCAATGCCGCAGGCAAAACGGCAACGCATGCCGCGAGAATTCCGAGCACTAACCCGATGACTAACAAGAGGCCGTGTTCGCCAAGCACCAATGCCAGCACGCGTTTTCGGTTCACCCCGAGGGCTTGCAACAACCCTAGCTCGGTTCGTCGTTCCAACACATTTCGCAACACGACAAGACCCAAACCAAGGCTGCCTAAAAGTAGCCCCAAACCGCCTAAGATCTGGAAGGTGTTGAGATAAGTGTTTTGCACCGCGTTCAGCGCGTTCAGCCGATTCACACCAGGGGTGAGTTCCAAACCATGATCCTGCAGCGAACGGGTGAGATGTTTTGAGAGGTTGCTCAGTGAAGTTGATTCGATGGCGGGGGAAGCATCGACCAAGAAAAACCGGTAACCACTTTCTGAGGGAAAAAGGCTGACGAAGTTTTCCTCTGAAATGATCAGCGACCCTTGCAGAATCGAGTTGGCAACCGCGCCGACGAGTCGAATCCGCCTCACGCGCCCCTGTTCATCTGTATAGGGTAGAGTATCGCCCAATTTTTTACCCAATGCCCATTGGATCGAGTTTGCATCCGCAATCGCTGGGATCTCATCATTGGCTAGTTTTTGATTGAGCAAAAGCCAAGGCTGCTGGGCAGATTGCGTCTCAACTCCAGCAAATGTGAACGCCTTGCGCTGCGCCAAACCATCGGGGTTTACCCCTAGCAGCCTCGGTTTCTGAGCTCGGTTCAAATTCAAGCACGACGCGTCATCACCTTCCCGCAGGCGTAGGGGGAGGAAAGTCACATTCGTTAAGAGCTTGGCGTCGAGATTGTAAAAGTCGCGCCCGGCGGAGGTGTTCAGGTCTTGGATGACCGGCAACGCGCTCTCCCCAACGAACGCGAATCCACCGGTGCCAGAGGCCCGCAAGTGTTGACCCGTCGTGGCATCGAGTCGAAAAATGCCGATGCTCGCAATCAGAAAACTGCCCGAGGCCAACAAAATGATAATCGCGCGACTTCGCCCCATGCGACGAGTCACATTCTGAAACCCCAATCGCATGAGGGTGAGATCCGAGGCCGCGATCGGCACTGCGGCGCGACGTAAGAGCCAAGTGACAAAGGCAATTCCAGCCGTGAGCAACAGAGTTGCCGCACCAAAAAACATTTCTGGCGTGGCAACTTTACGATCAAAAAGGCCGTAGCACGTCAACCCTAACGCAGGAAGAAACGACCCCACTCCGAGCCAAAACGCGCCCCGCCCTTTCCCACGAGCCAACGTCGTCGATTCAAACTCCGAACCGCTGGTCTCTTGCAACAAAGCTCGGGCAGGTCGCTTTGCCTCCCGCCGGACTGACAAGAATACCGTCAGGATCGCAAGAACCACACTCGACAACGCGCCTATGAGCAAGGTGGCTAGTCGGGCATCGTAGATCAGCATGGATGTGCCCACCGCAGATCTCCAAAGCGTGGAGAGTCCATACAACATCGCCCGGGCATAACCCATGCCACCGACCATCCCAATCGCGCCACCCAACAACGAAAGCAACGCACCCTCACTCAACAACAACGCACGCACTTGACGTGGCGCAAAACCAAGCGCCAACAGAATCCCCATTTCAGAACTGCGCTGTTCTAGGCTGAACCGAAAAAGCAGTGTCATCAACATGAGTGCCGAAACGATCAGGAAAAAACTGAAGCCTAAAAAGAGCTGCCCAAAATCTTGCCCCTGACTGCTGGCAGCGATGGCCTGAGCGCGGACATCGGTGAAACTGAGACCCACCGTTGCCGGATCAAGCCTCTGTCGCAGTTTTGTCTCCACCTCCGCAGACGCCGCGTTAAAACGCAACGCCGTGAGATTTCCAAATCGGTTCGTCCACATCGATTGCCCAGCCGCGAGTGACACAAACGCTTTTGGAGTACCCCGATACGTTTTCCAATAAGTCTCATCCTTCTCGCGGATCGCGTCGGTTTTGATAGGGAAACCGGTATCCCAGTCGCGACAATTCTCGGCATTGGACATCCCAGGAAAATCCGGCATCAACGTCCGGTCGCCCGCCGGACCCTCCATCGGCACAATCGAATGGACGCGGAATTTACGGCGGTGTTCCACAAGCTGACGTGCGGTGCCCACCACATAGTAAGCCATCTCCAATTCGTCCCCCGGTGCCGCTTGAAGATCCTCCGCCAACCATTGATTGATGATGATTTCGTCATCCTGAAAACGATCTGGCAACAGAGTTTGAAGGGATGTCCCAATCGACACACCCGGATTCTGCGACAGCGGAAGGGCCGTCACCATTGAGTAAGGAGTGCTGCGTGAGCGGACTCGGAGTTCGTTCGAGAAATAGGTCAGGATCGGCATGACCTCCAGCTTCGTTGCCTGCGCCGCCGCGATCACGGGAGGATCGAGGAAAACGCGGGGGGTGCGAACCTCCGACTGGCCGTTCGTCAACGGCAACAATTGCACGCCAAGATCAGCTAGTGTGGCATGCGCGCGAAATGCTTCATCAAGCCGAGTGATCGTGCGGCTTTGATGGGTAAGAGATTGCGAAGAAACGCCTTCAGCTTCTTGAAGGCTCGAGATCATTCCGTTCGCTTGGTGAATGATGCCGAGCTTATCTTGTAAATCAGTCAGCGACACAAACGCATTAAGCGAAGGCAACTGGCTAGCTTGAAAACTGAAGCGACCAAATTCAGAGGCACTTAAAATGCGATCGATTTTGAGCCGCAACGCCACTGCCGTATCCTCCGTGGGTGAGAGCGGGGCATCGCGGGACAACAGACTGGGTTTGGGGACGCGCAAGACGACGGAGTCACCTACTCGCGCATTCAAATGCTCGGCCAACGGTTCGTTCAACCAGACAGTGCCCGTGGGAATCTCCTCAAAAACTCGGTGTTGGCTCCCCGCAGATTCGGTTGGCCCTAGAAGCCAAAAATCCGCCCGCACACCCATCACCTGCACACGATTCGCGCGAGCAGAACCCTCGCCACTCGCCACCGTGCCTGGCAGTTGCAGGAATGCCGCCGTGGGAGCACCGCTGGTAGTCGCAACTGCTTTTGCGAGTTTGGCATTAAAAAATCGATCGTTCCCAATCAACGCAGCAGTCACCTGTCCGAGTCGTGCCTTGGCTAACTGTTGCAAACTCGCTCTCACCGAATCGCCGACCAAAAGGGCACCCACCAAAACAGTCGTCCCAATCGCCGCTCCTAACACAACGCCGAGATGGGTGCGCCAATGATGCTTGAGGCTGCACACGATGAGTCGAAACGAGGTCATGCGGTAATATCAACTAGGAGGCCGTCGCGAAGTTCAAACACCCGCTTCATCTGGCGAGCCAGATCCAAGGAATGGGTCACCACGATCAATCCAAGATTTTGCTCACGGTTGAGATCAAGCAAAAGCTGGGTCAACGTCTCGGCACTCTGACGATCCAGAGCACCCGTCGGCTCGTCAGCCAGTAAAAGTGCGGGGCGATTGATCAGTGCGCGCACCACCGCCACCCGCTGGCGTTCACCGCCGGAGAGGGTGCTTGGCCGAGCATGCACATGTTCACTCAACCCAACACGCTTCAGTAAATCCAGAGCACGAGCGGGGGCACCTTGGCGCAAGGCGACATCTCGCGTCGCGACCGTCGGCAGTAACACATTTTCTAATACCGTGCATTGCGGCAAGAGGTGGTGCAGTTGAAAAATGAAGCCAATCTGTCGGTTACGAACTTCGGCCAAATCGTTTTCCTGAAGTGCAGCGAGATCCTTCCCGTGCAGAACAATCTGTCCACTGGAAGGGCGATCGAGTGTGCCGATCAGGTTCAGCAATGTGGATTTGCCGGAGCCAGACGGTCCAATAATTGCGACGGATTCACCGGCGGCTAAAGTCAGGTTGACGCCTCGTAAAACACCGGGTGAGGCACTCTGACTCGGTGAGTCAAAGACCTTTGTCACACCCGTAATTGTCAGGAGCCCAGAATCGAGAGACAT
>WBXJ01000064.1 GCA_008933045.1 Verrucomicrobiota bacterium | reverse complement strand
TCCCCAGAATCTCTCATTTCGATAACTAACCACTGGCCCGACGAACAACGCTGAATAACTTGCTTCTTCGTATTCCGGAAATGCAGTGACGTCTCTGGCTTCGATGCCCAATGTCCAACGCTTCCCAATGGATCGAGCCAGACCTGCGCTAACAATGGCGGTTCCTTCAGTAGTATTCAGATTCTTTTCCCACTCGGTCTCGTGAGTGAGATTAACGGCCCATATCCATTCGCCGATTCGGTTTCCGAAAATCAGTTTCTGTTCCAATTCGATCTCGTCTCCTGCGAAAGTCGGCTCGATATACAGGGTCATTCCCACAGGATTCTCTGCAGGATTCAGGACGAGATACCGGTTCTCCCAAGAAATTCCGGCGAAGCGAAACTTTGAGATATCACTTTCGGTAGTAACCTCTCGGTAACTCGTCTGCTCAAAATTCAGATAGGCGGCTGTTGTGTAACGATCAGTGACTCCGTATTCGATTTCAGAGCTGATCTGCATCTTGGAGTAGTTCTCCTTAGCGTCGGCGCGGTCGGTCGTGTTGCGGGATCGCCCCGAGCGCACCGTGACCCACTGCTCGAATTCCAATTCTCCTTCAGGACTTGTTTCGGGTTGATAGGAGTATCCGAAGTAACGACCGGAAGCGAGTGAACTGACGGACGAAGCGAGCGAGGCGATCAGTCCGATTAGGGCGATGCTTTTTGTTGTAGAGTTCATTTCTTATTGCGACTAAGTCTCATTGACTACCTCTTGTTTAATGCGACTGAGTCTCAGTGTCAATAGGGTTTCTCAACAAAAATTGAACTTGACTGAATTTTTTTGAACGAACTCACCGCGACTAGCGTCTCACTTGGGTTGGTTGAATTGTGAGTGGAAGTAAAGTGTTCAACACGTTACTTCGCATATGGGTCTTCGCCGTGTTTCCGGCAAGACTAATTGTTTGGGTTCAGCGGGCACCTTGTGGTGCCCGCTTTTTTTTGAAGTGATCGAGGCTGGAGAAGGCCCTATGGGGCTGTCACCTGCACGACGCGGAAGAATCGAGTGTCTCCTGATCCCGACAGGGTCATCTTGTGTGAAGCCTCCTCACCAGCCGATTGGTGAAGGCTACCTGAAACGACCTGCCAGTTCTCAAGATCTGCTGTGGATTCGATCTGATAAAACTCAAATGGAATCGTTGTCCAAGACAACATCTCGGAATCGAGATCGAGACTGGCTTTGATTCGGTTCAACGAAGGCAGGATCGAGCCGACACCTGCGGTGGAAACTTGCAAGGTGATGCGGGTCGTGACGGTGCCGTGGTTTGCGATGGCGACCGTCCAATGCCCCGTCAGACTCGGATGCGTTGCGTCGGGTCGGATTAACAAACGACCGCTGGAAACCGATTGAGTCCAGCCATCTTCAGAGCGGGTGGCAGTGAGCAAGATTGGCCCCACGAAATCCCCGACTTCGACAAGGAGCCGGTTTGAGGTCGAGTCCACAACGGTTGAGTAAAGATTTGTGGAACTGACGGGTAAGCTAGAAGCCAATGATCGGTTGTTTACGATCGACTCAATTAGGGAACCAGCCGAACCATCATAATCCACCGCCAATGAGAACTGTCCCGGTTTCGAGGAACGGTTAATCACGGAAATAAACCACGCTCCAGGTGCCAAGGGGACGGGTTGGGTTGTTGAATGGATGTGTATCTGGGGAGTCTCCGAGCTGGGGTCGGTGATATAATCGTAGATCGTAGCGGAAGGAATGTCGCCCTTCCGGAGCTGGACTGCTAACCCGCTACTGGGTTCCGAGGTCATGACAACTTGAGCCGTGGTGCTGTCGCTTGGAACGTAGAAGACAAAGTTTTGAGGCACGTCAAAATCGGAACTCGCAGCGACGTCTCGGATGGGATTGTTGTTAACGATTGGAGCCGGTTGTGGGACCACGCAATTGCCGTCCGACACTACCTTGAGTTGGAAGGAGTTGGTGGAAAACCGGTCGATATTTCGAACCGCCAGGAACATCGGTTGAAACGGATTCAGCGGTGCGGCCTCGGGTTCAGAGGTTGAGATTGTCAGAACTCCCAAACCATTTGCGGAAGCCGGCAGCAAATCGTTGAGGATCGGCGCGTAATCATCGGTGAGCGGATTTCCAGTGGGGAGTCCGCTTCGATCGGCCAATAGTTGGATCGCAGCGTAGTTCATCAATCCGAGAAGGGTGATTTGCACTTTTTGTCCAGACGGGCAGGATGGGACGATAAAATATTGAATTTCGTCGCCATGCAATACGCCGGGGATGATCGCTAATGGACCATTGGTCAACGAAGCCACGTTGATTGTATTGGGGTAATTGACGTTGTTTCCCAACCGCTCAGCGGGAGGCAACGGCGGTGCGAGATCGAGATCAAGCCTCCATTCGATCAGGCTGGGGACATCGCCAAGGGCTGATTGGGTTCGATGATCCAAAATTTCGAGGGTCCACTCGCCGATCAATCGTTGACTCTTGAGGGAGGCCAAAGGTTCCTCCGGGAGGGCGTAGATTGTGCCCGTATCCACGAGGCGAATCTCATCGATCCATACAGAGCCATCTGGACAGATCAAGGAGAAATCTTGGTCGTCTGCTGTAGCAACAAATTCGATCGAAGCGACCTTCCAATCATCACCTCCCAGATACAAGTTGGTCCATGTGGAGTTGAGTTTGACCTGCAGCCAACCGTTGGTGATTTTCTCCAACGCTGCACTTGAAGCCATCTCAGCCCTGAAGGCAATCGGTTGGTTCGATCCGATGTTCAGATTGGTCACCACAAAATCCAAGGTGTTAAGCCCCGAAACGAAATTCGTATCAATGACAAACTCTTGAGAGAACCCTGCGGGCCCCTGATTGGAACTCGAGAGACCCAATGAGACCCCGTTGATCAAGATTTCCTGTCCCGCATTTTCAGATGCCCAGCGGCCTGTCACCGTGTAAGGACTTACGGTCGGCGACTCAAAAACCGTTCGGTAAACATACTTTCCTGGAGGATGCGCGTTACCGGCATTGGGAGGGTTTGGGGCGATCCATTGCGAATTCAGATCATTGGGGAACCACCTATTGATGGGAGCCAAAAGTGGGTCGCCCACAACCAATCTCAAGGGGGCCGGATTCAACGCATCCGCAGATTCAACGACAAAATAATGCGGATCCAGCGCGTTCGTCGCGAGGGGTCGTTTATCGTCGCCTAACCCTGTGCTCAGGAGGTTCAGGAATGAGCCTCGACGATACGCGAAAGTCATTTGGTAAGCTCGGCCTTGCTTGGTGCCCGAAGGTTTATGCACGGCACCTTGACGGAGGATCAACAAATTGGTGCCGCTATAGGCGCGTAAGTCATTAGATAAGACACTCACGAGGTTTGAATCCACGACCCAGCCTTCAACTTTTTCTCCCACCTGATAATTGGCATTCGTTGCTGTCTCAAAAGTGCTCAAAAACACTTCCCCACGATTGGTTCCATAGTCAGCGAATGGAGGCTTCTTAAATTTGATCGGCAAGTCTGCTAAGTCCTCTTCTTCCGTAAACACCATGAACGCCTGTTGATTCGTGATGGCACCCAACGAATTGGTGAGGGTCAATGTGGAGCCGTAACCCAGAGTATTGGTTCCCCCCCGATTCTCGGTCAGGACAACTCGAGTTCCCTGTGGGCTCACCAGATGGACGCTCAAATCTGAAACCCGCGAGTGGTCGATTCGTAGGCTCACTCGGGCACCAGCAACCGTTTTATCCACATCGGCGAAGACTGAGAATTTTGTGACGGCGTCATCCGAGAGCAGCCCTCCGTATGAGGTGAAACTCAAACGATTCGCTCCCGCAGTGCCCATCTCGAAAAGCACCGTTACCTCGTAGTCCACCACGAACATGTTCGCATTTGTAATGCAAAGAAAATAGTTCCCACCCGGAATTAACGGGGGCGTGCTACCTTCGCCTAGTTGGAGTTCCTGTGCTCCCACCACGATGTTCGTTCCCTTAGCATCATAAACATCCGCTGTGGGCAACTCGTCCCGACGCACCCACATGCCGAGGTCGATGCCTGGTGTTTTCTGCTTCAATCGCACGATCATATTGGTGGCCTCCACCGGCACCTCGATCGGATAACAATCGATCCCGCCTGCGTCCACTGAACCAAAAACTGTGATCCCATTTTTGAGCGGATCGTTCATTGGATCGATGCGAATCGTCATCGTCTCAACACGTCCGGTGTGACCATTCGCATTATCAATTTCGGTGAGTAACCACGCGCCTGACATGCGTTGGCCAACAAAATTATTGAGCGAGCCAGGTCCGTCCGTCGTGATGCTATTCGTCATACCACTGGTGAGTGAACTATCATTATAAACAAGGTTCACTCGACCTTGAAAATTCCCATTATTCAACGTGTGATTATTCAGAATCACCGACTGTGAACCATGCTTCAGATTTCCAACAAGGTCGCCCAACAATTGGTGATTGAAAGTCGCATCGACCGTAGTTCGCATGATGCGTGAAGTGCTCAAGCCCACAGCAATGATGATACCTGCTTTAGGACGACCTGGAGTTCCATCGGGCACGATGACGTTGATTGGCAGGCCCGTCAGCAGCCTGCTACCACCCGGGCCTTCTTTCTCCAAAGCCTCATCCGTGGAAAGTCCCAGCAACGAGAACTCCCCCGCCATCTGATCCTCGGACTTGATGGCCACATAGAATATATCCGTCGGCAGCCCATTGGTGAACACCGCCAACTCCTCGCCCTGGCGACCTAGAGAAACGAACGTATTGGTGTGGGCCATGACTTTGGGTTCAAGCGAGAGAAGTCCCACATCTCTCGAGACATACATATCCAGATCAGCATCCACAACTCTGGAGACCGATAAGTTCGGCGGATTGAAAATTGCGAAAACGACATTGGAACCGTTCGTTAACGAATTGAATTCATTGGTGACTTTCTTGTTATCGAAAACATAGAACCGCCATTGGTTGGTCACGCCGTTAGTTGTGATCAAGGAAGGATTCGCGGAGACGAGTTGGTTAAAGAGCGGCAACCCATTCGTCATCACCACAGGTAGCGAAAAGCCATCGCTAACGGCAGCGGCCTGATGAACGTCGGCCACCGTATTGGTAAGCTCGGAGGTCACTTGGAAGGCATTGGTGAGCGCGAGATTATCTGAAGCAAAAACCAACGCGAAATCCTGAACCACATCATTGGTGCGATAAGCACGAGTCCCAACGCTGGTGGTATTTTCCTCAAAATAATCGCTGATCGCATTCACGTTCACGCGTCTTGCGCGTACCGTGATTGTCCAGGTTGTGTTCGTCTCGAATTTGAAAGGTTCCTTGATAAGAACATTTTCCACATTGTTGACGAAGTCGCGCAACTCCGGCAGCGCGGCATCGCCCGCAGGATGAGGCCCGTTAAAAGTGCTATCGACCCCGATATCATTACCGATAAAAAGCACTCCCGTGCCATCGTTCCGAACCTCAAGATCGAGATCGTTCACCAATTTGAGACTTGCGCCAGGGTTGCCCGGTGGATCCGTCCAAACCACGGTCACATTCCAAGGTGATTGCGAGGCTTCCTTGCTCAGCTTAACCTTCCAACTCCGGCTTTCACCGGTCGCCAACGCGTTGGTGGGGCTTTGCTCGACCAACTGAATCGGCCACTCCTTCTCGGTCAAGTTGGTCATGGAGGCCGTCACCATCCGTTGGAGGCTTGGTCCACCCCAACCCTGGTAGTTGATTGTAGCTCTGGGGCTGCGATCGTATTGCTCACTCACCGAACGAGCTCCGTTAATGACCAACGCTTTCATCAAAGCGGGGCTGAGTGTTCGCTTGAGTGCTTTGGGGAGTCGTTGCTCAAAGAATTGCTGCACTAACGCTAAGATTCCAGTGACATGAGGGACGGCAAAACTGGTGCCCGAATCGACCCGATAATCAGGGCCGAGGGGATCGTTGAGGTCCTTCAACAGTAGATAAATATCACTGTTTGTCGAAACATGATCCTCCAATTTCCAAGGCTTCGACCTTGCGGAAACAAGGAAGGAACCCGGAGCGACTAAATCCGGTTTGAACCGTCCAAAATCACCTTCTGTGCCGTAGCCCACATTGCCTCGACTCGAATAGGAAGCCACTTCGTACGCCGAGTCAGATGCGGCTTGGAACACGAAATTTGTATCCACATTCGTCTGCACATTTTCGCCCGTTTCTGGATCCACCACGATATTGGTGAGGGTGATCGTATTGGTCAAAAAACGAGCCTGCTCAAGAGCGCCGATCGTGATCACATTCTTGGCTGTAGCGGGTGAGGCGATCAGGCCCGGTTCACCTTCGCTGCCGCTATCGTTTCCTTGCCCAAAGTTTCCGCTCGGGAAGAGATACAAAACGGCTTGAGGGCCGGTCAGTGTCGGTAGCGCATCGCGCACTGCGGAGTCAAAACTTGCCGCTGCGGAGTCATACTCGAATGCGCCCTCGTATAACCAACTGTTATTAGAAAGGAGGGTGTTGGTTCGTCCGAACGTGACAAAATTTGTAGAAGCCGCCGTTTCTTGGAGCCAAATATCTTCGCTAGCACTATTCACAGCGGGCGAGAGGTTGATCGGCAGGACGAACAATTTGGATGCAGGTGCCATCCCTTGATACGTCGAGTTTGTGGCCGAGCCTAGGATCGTATTGGTGGATAACGCCCCCTTGCCTGATCCCACCAAAGTTGCCGCCACGAAAGTGCCATGACCATCCACATCCACAAACGGTGGCCGGTTGCTCGCTGTGTTGTAGGAAAAGACGCGACCCGTCAAGTCGGGGTGAGTTTTATCCACGGCAATGTCGTTCAGGTTGACCCAAATGTTGGTGCCGTTCAGTTCCAAATAATTCGTGGCGGCTCCAAGATTCGTCGCGGCTCCGACAAACACTCGCGCAAGATCATTCGCCAAAATGCGTGGCTTTTGGGGCTCGATCATTTGCACGGCACTCAATCGGGCCAGTTGCGGAACGGAATCCGGACGCGGACGCACCGTCAGTTGAGGACCAAAAGGCGATCTGGAGATCCCGATAATCTCTGTACCCATCTGCGCCATCCCCTGCTCCGCCGCTTGAACCTGCCCCTCAAACACCGTCACGCGTAACCAAACTTCGGAAGGAAGAGGGGTCTGCGCCACCGCACCTTTCAACAGGCGAGGATCGAGCTTAAAGTAGGGTTCAAAAGGTATCACCGTTTGCACCCAAGGCGACGCCTCGAGGGCAGCGGCAGCAACGGGGGTTGCTTGCACTAGAAAAGCGTTATTCGGAATGTAAGAAACTACCTTGGCGCCCACCTCTTGCAGGGCGGTGCGAAAATTCTGATCGATGGCCTGTTTGCCTTGGACGATGTAGCTGCCGGGGTCGCCCTCGCTTCGAAGGTGAGCTGGAATTTCAGGGCGTCGGGATACCGCCGTATCAAACAACGCATTCCGCAGGAGGATCGCATGGTCGCGTCGAGCTAGCTGGCCGAGACTCGTGGTGGTGTTGGCAAGCCGGTAGGGAAACGCGTTCGGAGCTTGGATGGGTGCTGGAGTGGCCGCAAGCGATCCCGCCGTGGTCAGGAGTTGGAGTGGCCTCGCTGCGCCCCTGGGGGCTAGGGAGGATTGGGGACTGGCCGGCGTTGGTTGTAACAACTGCCGTTGGCGTGTCTGGTATTCGTTGCCCTTTTTCCAGCAAAACGCCGCCGCCAAAAAGAGCAGCATGCTCAACACGGCCCAGATTTTTGGGGTAAATCGCATAACTCAACTCTCAACGCAAATTCTCATTCCTACTCGGTGGGTGGCAGCACACTGTAATCCTCCACGACCGTGCGCAACGGACTGTTGGTGTTGTCGGGTTCTCCATCAACGCGGAAGATCGTCTTGGTAACTATTTCACCCGTGACCTGATAATTCGTGCACAGGTTGTAAAAATTAATATCTGTCGTGATCGATTTTTCCGCTGGCTTGAGGGATTGACCGTACGCATAAACTACGAATCGAGGTTCATCTACTTTCAGCAATCCCAGAATCCGGCGCGGGATACTTTCCACCACTTCGTCGGTCAGCCCGAAGTTAGCTTGGCTCACAGAGGATCCGTTGATGTAGGGGGAGTTGGCCACGATGCCACCATAAATCCCCGGTGCCGCACTCAATTGTGGGGTGCGTAAAATATCTCCAAGACGAGAGAACACTCCCGCCTGTTGTTTGGATCGAGTCGCGTTGATTCCGTTCACGATCTCACGCACTTGATCCGAGGCAGGTTCGATCACCCGCGTGATAAATGTCGGCTCGGTGGTGCGGGATAGTTGGGCATTCGGCACACTGTTGCTGATCACCGGAACGCCGCTTAACACTGCTGTCCAAGCCGCCAAGTTTCCTTGGTTGACTGAGAGCAGCCCGCGAGTCGCATTCTCGTTGGGAGCTGCTGTGAATAATCCGATCAATGCCAAATCATGCGTCGGATAAGTCCCCATAGTATTGTTCCAATTGCGCCAACTTGCTCGCACATCAACGTTCCTGCCATTGGCATCCCCAGTGTCTGCTTTCAGATACACGGTCTGCCACGGTGTCCCGCGATGGACTCCGCCTAGCTCCCCAATGGAAGGAAACCGGAACGAATTGCCCGCTCGTTGGTTGATCGGGAAAAACCAAGCGTCGGAATTCGTGATGCCCGGATCCTTCAGGAAAATCGAGTAATCGGTGTTCAACAAAGCCCCGCCCTGATGTGGCGAGCCGCCCCAAGGTGAGTAGCGTCGGTTGACGGTGCCTAACCCAGGATTGACGAATGGCACCGAGGCTGGACGAAAATAACTCACGCTGTTCCCCAGAGGATTGAATAGATCGGAGGCGGTATAATGCACGAGGGGATCATTGGCTTGCCATGACGCGCGGAGGACAATGACACGCGTTGGATTGAACGGAGCCTCGAGCCTTAGACCGAGCTTGGCTTGTTCTGTAACAGCAGCCCTGGGATTGATAAATGTTAGGAAATTCGTGATCGCTTTTTCCTTATCCCGAATGAGCATGCTGTAATCCATCCACAGCGTTTTGTTCACTGAAGGCAGGTTCGTCGAAATAGCGATCTGGCGCATGACACCCAATGTCGGCGAGGCAAGGTTATTGCTTGAGACACGGTTAGTCACCCAGAGCATGCTATCCGTGACCACCTTGGGATCTGGCGCAATGCCCGCACTGCTCGACGAAACCGGCAGAGCGAGGAGCCCTGCGATATCCATCTTCGTGACCAGCCCACCCAAATTGACAAAATCAACCACCGCATTGTTCGCAGGATCAACCAACCAATATTGGACGTAATTGGTCATTTCCAAATTCCACGAAGGCGGATCGAATGACCGTTCAAAACTATTGGTCGAGTTGGTGGTGAAATAGGGTGAGGAACGCAACAACGCGTTGTTCCCCGCCAACATCACGACGTTGGTGAACAACGGAATCTTGATGGAAGCCAAGTTGGTTTCACCGACCCAACCCTCCCATGAGTTCGTGGTTTGGTCGGAGAGTAAGTTGAATTGGTAGTTGTTCGCCAACGGCCAAACCTTGATACGGGCTCCATTATTGCTGGCGAATAGCGCGACTTGCGATTGCAAGGCGACATGCCACCGGAGCGGACGTGGGAATTTATTGGAGTATGAATTCCAAGCCTCGACTCCGAACAAACCTTGCAACGACAGCAGATGCATCTGGTTGGTGAGGACGACAGGGCCATCGACTTTGGCTTTGATGAATTCCAGCTTTCGGGTGACTTCAGCTTTGATATCAACGGCAAATTCGTTGAAGTTGGGCCAACCTTTTTTCGCGCCCACCACGGCAGGTTGCCCATACACATTGATGTTGGGATACACACGCGGTGGCAATGAGGGATCGCCTAGGATCAGACTTTGCGCATATCGCCAGCTATTGGTTACGAATCGCGCATTGGTTTCTTCGAGCCAACCGGTGATGTAAACATTGGTGGCTGTGGCCGCGAACACAGGCCGGAAAATCGAGGGCAAATACGGGTAATTCCCTCCCCGATTCGTCATGTTGTCATAGATATTCGCGGACAATTGCAAGACACGATGCACCGGTGCTGTGTATTCATTGCTCAAGCCCGCATCGCGATTCGTTCGCATTGCGGTGTGATAAATCTGGATGTTGGTCAACGCAAAATCAGGACGAATAATGCTGAGAGGATCGGACGCAAATAAATTGTTCGTCAACTGCCGACGAAAACCAAACCAGTTGGTCCATGGAAAGACCACATTCGTCACTACGCTGGCTCGAAGCATTGCATCGGACGAGAGGAGGAAGAAATTGGTGTAAGGCGTCGAGTTCGTATCCAACCTCACCGTGCGATCATCCCGAAGCTGCGCCCACGGCACCAAATTGGTCGTGATTTGCCCCGGATAATTCGCGTAATTCAGGTGGATTTTACCCTTGGTTGCCGGTGCAGAATCCACCCCCAACTCACCGAGCGACCGATACAGAGTGTAGCGGTCATAGCTCGCGAGTGAAAGTTTGGAGACCCGTTGTAAATCCGTCGCCATGCTATTCCAATTGGAACTCCCCTTTGGAATAAGAATTTCCTGCACATCAACCAATGTGTTGGGATTGTCGCTCCCCGGCCAAGGACGCGAGACGGGGTCATTATCGTTATTCAGGATTTGACGCGGTCCATTGTAGGCGATGATTGGCCCATCCCCATAGGTGTCTATTTGATCGGAGATAAAGTTGTTGGTATCCCGACCTGTGAAGCTCGCGCCTAAGGGCAACAGGCTCGACACTCGGTCATTATACCGATAGCCGATAACTCCCAACGCATGCTCGAACGCTTTCCCAGACGGGCGATAGGTTCCCAGTGGCGACTCGTAGCCCCGATACTCGTTGGCGGTCCAGATGTTGGTGTTCAACGCTCTGAAATATCCCGCGAGATTGATCTCGTAGGAGCCGACTCCTTGGTTGCGGGAGAAGTAGGATCGCCGACTATCCCCATCAATCATGTTACCAACGAACCGCACCTCGTTGTGGATGTAGTTCATGTCGAGGGATTTGCCGGCTGGCAACACCAAGAACGCCCATCGCCCGATAAAACGGTTCGTTTCGGAGTGGGGATACTCGGGGTGCTCCAACACTCCGACCCACTGCGGATCCCCAACGAATTGATAAAGGTTGGTGTCCTTGCCCGATGGCAATCCATTCTTTCCAAGGTCCAGATATCGACCCGTCGCTTCGAAAAGCCCGTTGCGATTGAAATCTAGAAAGAAACGGTCATCCGAATACGGCATGTTGCGGTTAGTCGTCACGAACACGGGTGCGCGAGGATCAATCTGCAAATTAGCGATGTTTTGTTGGTAATCCGTTTTGGAAAGCGCGGCTCCGTTAGCACCGACAAAATAATTGACGTTGGTGATGATCGAATTGCGGTTGCCTCCCTGAGAGGTGAAGCCCAGCGGATTGATATAATTCGTGGAAACAAATAAATCGTAAGCCAGCCGATTATGGGCCGACATCATCCGCGCGATCACCTGGGCTTGCACTCGCGCATTTGCCGCGTCGGCCATGAGCCGCGCTGTGTTTTGATCCTCAGAAATCTTGACGGAGGCACGCTCACGACGACTCATCGCGAGGAAGATGACCGTCATGAACGTCACCACGCTGAGCATGATCAGCGTGATAACTAGGGCGATTCCGCGTTGTGACTGACGATTCATTGGGCGACCTGACGAATGGAAATGAGTTGGCGGTAATATTGGACTTTGCCTAATCGGGTCAGCGCGTAAGTTCCCGCATTCGGGTTGCGATCCGTGCGCATGGTCAAATAGTTGCGGTAAGATTCCGGTTCGATAACTCCGAGCTCGAATTCAAGAAATGCCGGCACCGCATTGCTCCGAAACGCCAGACTGGTTTCGGGTGATCCTCCAGGAAATACCTGTCGAACCACAATCGGCGCATCCACAATATTCGAGGCGGTGTTAATGACCGGAGGCTTCATCAAGCTTCCCTTTGCATCCAGCCGCACCAACGGATAACCCGTGTTGATATTCGTCGTATCCCATCCCAACCGGCGACCGTCACGATCTAATACCGTCATCTGAAAGTGGACAACACCTTGCGCGATCTGATGGAAATTGGTGCGCAACGAGGGGTTATTCGTCTCTGTCGAGGACCGGATGAATAGCCTCGAAAAATAGTTGTCCACAGGAAACGTGCGGACGGGTTCGGGTGAGAATCGTTCCAGTGATCCGATTCCATCTCGGGCCGGCCCGCCCGTCATCGGGTCCACCACACGGTAGCCGATACCCGACCAGTAATTGGTTCTGCGCGTTTGCAAAAACAAGTCATTCAGCGCATTCGTGTGCAATGATTTCGTATCCGTCCGGTTCGTATA
>WBXJ01000063.1 GCA_008933045.1 Verrucomicrobiota bacterium | reverse complement strand
CAATCGCGTTTCTGGAGGCGTAACGGCCTCCATGCGGGCTAAGGTGACCCCAGCCGCAATCGAAATAATCAGATGACTCGGTCGAAGCGCAGGGCTGATTTCTGCCAGTAAATTGACGATCTGATCGGGTTTGACCGCGAGGATCAAGATTTCCGAAGCCTCCACAACATCCAAGTTGGCAGGAGTCACTCGGGCGTTCAAAGTTTTTGAAAAAGCAGCACGCGCCGGTTCGAAGACATCGCTCGCGATCAAGAGGTCGGGAGTAGTCAACCCCGCTCGTAAAAAACCTCCGGCCAAAGCCGACGCCATCCGCCCCGCCCCGAGAAAGCCAATTTTAAAGGGTGAACCCATAACGTCTCTATAGCAGCTCATCCAAAACAGGAAAAGGAGAAACGATTCGGCAGTGGATAGTTAAGAAACACGTGTAGCTCGGCCTTTGCTCATGATTGAGCGATCAAGGGCTTCACGAGTTCGCCGCTGATATCGGTCAGGCGGTAGTCTCGGCCTTCGGAACGATAGGTGAATTGTTTATGGTCGATGCCGAGGAGGTGGAGCATGGTGGCGTGGAGGTCGTGAACGTTGACGGGGTCTTTGACAATGTTGTAGCCAAAGTCGTCGGTTTCACCCAGAACGAGACCGGGCTTGATACCACCACCTGCCATCCAGATGGAGTAGCAGCGAGGGTGGTGGTCGCGACCGAAATTGGTTTTGGAAATTTCACCTTGGCTGTAAGCCGTGCGACCGAACTCACCGCCCCAAATGACGAGAGTCTCATCCAACAAGCCGCGTTGTTTCAGATCCTTAATCAGGGCGGCACTGCCTTGGTCGGTGTTTTTTGTCTGGGCTTTGATGCCGTCGGGTAAACCGCCGTGATGATCCCAGTCGCGGTGACAGAGTTGAACGAAGCGGACGCCGCTCTCCGTCAACCGTCGTGCGAGGAGGCAATTATTGGCATACGAGGCTTTGCCAGGTTCTGCGCCATACATTTCCAGAACTGCCTTTGGTTCCTTGGAAATATCCATCAGCTCCGGCACACTGGTTTGCATCCGAAAGGCGAGCTCATAGTTGTCAATGTGAGTTGCGATCTCGGGTTGACCGAAGATTCCGAGTTGGCGTTTGTTCAGTGCCTGCATCGAGTCAAGCATCTGTCGGCGAGCTTTCGTGCTGAGTCCTGGCGGGTTGGAGACGTAAAGCACGGGGTCGCCTTGGCTTCGCAGTTGGACGCCTTGAAAGTTGCCTGAGAGAAATCCGTTGCCCCAATAACGAGACTGTAAGGCTTGTCCGCCGCTTCCGCTGGTGAGCACGACATAGGCCGGTAGGTTTTCGTTGGCAGTGCCCAACCCGTAGGCCAACCACGCACCCATGGTGGGACGACCTGGCTGCTGGTTTCCAGTTCCAAAGAAGGTCACCGCCGGATCATGGTTGATGGGCTCTGTATGCATCGAACGAATCAATGCGATCTCGTCAACGATGGAACCGATGTGGGGGAGCATGGAGCTCAATTCAACACCAGATTTCCCGTAGCGTTTGAATTCAAACGCTGGACCGACACATTTAAGCACGGTCTGGCCAGCGGTCATTCCGGTGATTCGTTGGCCCATGCGCACGCTGGGTGGAAGTTCCTCGCCCGTCATGTCGCGAAGCTTTTGTTTACCGTCGAACAAATCGAGGTGTGAAGGGGCTCCTGATTGAAAGAGGTAGATGACGCGTTTGGCCTTGGGCGCAAAATGAAGCACCTTGAGCGCGCCCAACGGCTTCGTGCTGCCCTGCGCTGCTTCGGCCTGTTGAGTGCGAAGGATTGATCCAAAAGCGATCGCCCCGAGGCCCGTGGTGCTGCGGGTTAGAAAAGTTCTGCGGGTAAGGATGCGCTGGATTTCGGAGTCGAGATTCATGAGTAAGGCGTTATTTAGTGATGGTCTCGTTCAAATTCAAAAGCACACTGGCTGTGGCCGCAAGAGCGGCGAAATCGACTGGCTCCATTTTTTCGGGGAGTTTTAATTCACCGACTTTGAGGAAAGCTTCGGCAGCTTTTGGGTCCTGTTGAAAGTTGGCCCGTTGCTCCTCATACGTCTTCCGCAAGACATCAATTTCGCTTGCTGCAGGAGGGCGGCCTAACGTGTGCCTAAAGGCTTTGATCAGCCGTTTTTGTAAATCTGAGGGCTCCTCAGCAAGAACCCGCTGGGCTAGTCCGCGTGCGGCCTCGATGTACACGGGATCGTTCATCATCACCAACGATTGCAAGGGCGTTTGGGTGCGTTGACGGAGGAAAGTGCAAACCTCGCGGTTGGGCGCGTCGAACGTGGCGAACGAGGGGTAATGGGCCGATCGTCGCCAGAAAACATACATGCCGCGCCGGTAAATGGGTTCGCCGTGATCTTGGGTGTAGGTGGCATCTACGCCGTCCCAGATGCCCGAGGGTTGGTAGGGCTTGACGCTGGGCCCCCCAATCTTCCGATTGAGTAATCCTGCGACAGCGAGAGCGTTGTCACGGATAAACTCCGCATCGAGTCGCAGACGCGGCCCACGGGTCAGGAGGCGGTTGTATGGGTCATGTTCCAGTTTTTCTGGAGTCACAGAACCTGATTGTCGATAGGTGGCACTGGTGACGAGAAGACGAACCAGAGCTTTGACATCCCACGCGGGGACAAGGTTCTGTTTCGAGCGTGGATTCTTGACCTGCCGCAGGTCGATCGAGCCACCGTCGCGAAACTGTGTGGCCAACCAGTCGAGCAACTCAGGATGGCTTGGCCATTCTCCTTGCGAACCAAAATCATTCACTGTTTTGACAAGGCCCGTGCCAAAAAATGTCGCCCAGAATCGGTTCACGGTCACTCGAGCGGTGAGTGGATGTTCCCGCGTCATTAACCAGCGGGCGAGGCTGAGCCGATTGGTCGATCCAGCAGGCAATGGCGGTAAAAATGCGGGAGTCGTGGGGGCGACCTTCTCGCCCTTGGTGCGAAAATCACCTCTGACCAACACGAAAGTTTCTCGTGGTGGGTTCATCTCCTCCATGATCATCGTCGTGGGTATGGAGGCATAGATCGCATCCTTGTCGCGGCGTGCATTTACCAAAGCAGCTTCGGCGCGCACTAAATCAAAAGCAAAATTCTCTTTGTAGAACCGTGCAATCTCCCCACGTTCCTGATCGTTTCGTTTGCCGCGTGATTTACTAATAATCGGCCAGTACCCCTCGAGTGCATGGGCGAGTACCTCCGCCGCAGAAAAGCTGTGATCAAAAAAGCGGACATGGCTAATCAGGCCAACGAAATCGGATTTCGCATGGCGTGCACCAATTCGGAGGGGTTCCGAATTTGTCAGCGATCCGGAGAGGGTATCCTTCTCTGTTTCGAGCTCACGGGAACGTCCATTGATATAAAGTCGAATCCCCGCAGCTTTGGACGAGCCATCATAAGTGACCAGGACATGTGCCCATTGGTTTTGGGCCAACGGATCCTTGGTGCGCACTTTAACGGCGTTATCTGGCCAAGTGTTCACGAGGTGAACATTGAGGCGACTATCCACCAGAATGAGGTCGAATCCTCGGAAACCGGGTTCCTTCTCCATCTTAGAGAAAACCGTCCCAGTCGGAGCTTGGAGATTGATCCAAGCACCATAACTGAAGGTGTTGGTGCGATCCAAAGCGAGTTTGACATCAACTTCTAGATGGTTCGCTCCGTCCAATTGCAGGGCGCGTCCGAGCCTTCCATCGACGAATTTAAGAGCGTTGGTCGAGGCTTGGCGTGCTTCATTTTTTCCTGAGGAAGTGGTCCAAGTCTTGGAATCGTTGAGCGGCATTTCGCCTAAGATTCCGGTCATGTCTAGTTTCGTCGGAGGTTGCTCTGAGAGTTCGCGCTCCCATCTTTCTTGAACTTCGCCGAGTTCACTATTCTTATCTTGTAATGTTTTCTCTGCATCCTTGAAGGTAAATTCGGCTTCGACAAATCGCGTGGCCTGCTCGGGCGAGGGAACCGCAAGACGTGGGGGAGGATTGTCGGTGCGGATTCGATCTAAACCTTTTTCGGGAACGTTATGGAAGAAGGAATAGAATTGGTAAAACTCCTTGGTTTTGATCGGATCGTATTTGTGATCGTGGCACTCTGCACATCCGACCGTCATTCCAAGCCAGACGGAGCCCAACGTGGTGACGCGATCGGTCACGTATTTGTTGAGATACTCCTGAGGGTCCGCACCTCCCTCATCATTTGTCATGTTGTTGCGGACAAACCCGGTGGCGATCCGTTGATTCTGGGTCGGTTTTGGAAGTAAATCACCCGCTAATTGCTCGATCGTAAACTCATCAAAGGGCTTGTTGTCATTGAATGAATCGATCACCCAATCTCGCCAAAGCCACATGAACCGTACGCCATCAAAATGGTAACCACTCGTATCCGCATACCGAGCAAGATCGAGCCATTGCTGCCCCATTCGTTCGCCAAAATGACGAGAACTCATCAAACGATCCACCGCCTTGTCATACGCACCCTCGGAGGCATCCGCTAAGAAAGAGTCCACATCCTCAATCGTGGGGGGCAAACCCGTCAGGTCGAAGGTCAGACGGCGCAACAAATCAGATTTATCCGCCTCTGGATTAGGCTTGAATCCCCCAGCCTCCAATCGTTTCAAAACGAATGTGTCCACAGGATTGCGAGGCCAAGTCTTCTGTTTGACCTGGGGTAAGGGCCCACGCTGTGGAGGGATGAAAGCCCAATGTTGTTGCCAACGTGCCCCTTGCGTCACCCATTGCACAAGCAACTTAACTTGCGCGGGTGAGAGTGGTTTTCCGTGATCCGGAGGTGGCATGATTTCATCGGGATCCGTGGAGTGGATGCGCGAGACCAAAGCACTCCGTGAAGGCTCGCCCGCCACAATTGCTCGCTCGCCCGATTTCAACGACTTGAACGCTTCCTGCTCTACGTCCAAACGCAATCCTGCTTTACGTTTGCCTTCGTCCGGCCCGTGGCAGGCATAACAATGCTCCGACAAAATGGGGCGAATCTCTCGATTAAAATCAACCGGAGCCGGTGCCGCTCCCAAAACTCCTACGCATGAACACAACCACACACTATACGTGAGCCAACGTCGAACGGGTTGGATGGAAATTGTCATCCCTTAAAAATAAAGCGAAACCTTGCGAAAACAAGTCTGGATGCGAGGTTTTAATTTTCCATCACCCATTCCAAGGTGGCCACAACGCTAATCTACGTTGTAGTTTAAGTAATTGGGCTAGTGCCTTTGTTCAACGCCGTTTCAACCCAGCGAGCGAGCAACCAGAGCGCATCCGAAAGTCTGTTCAAATAAACCAGAATCTGCTGATTATTGATGGTGCCTGATTCTTGTAAAAAAGCGACCCGTCGTTCGGCACGGCGGCAGGCTGTTCGCGCTAGGTCTAATGCGGCACTGTTGAGGCTCGCACCCGGTGTTGCCCAGCCCTTAAATGAAACATTCTGGGACTCAATCTCGGCAACTAATCCGTCCAGTTTCTGTGTGTAATCTGGGGTCAAAACCGAAAAGCCGCCACGCACATAACGAGGCAGGTCTTCCTCGAGTGTCGCCAATTCCCCCATGAGCACCACAAGATCCTTCTGGATCGTGAGCACATGACCCCCGACAAAGTCGCTGGTAGATGTGGCTCGGACCAACCCGAGAGCCGTGTTGAGTTCATCAACCGAACCGTAGGCTTCTACCCTCGGGCTTGTTTTTGAAACCCGGCGATTATACATGAGCCCAGTGGTCCCTTGATCACCCGTCTTGGTTGCGATACTCATAGGTGGGATCCCTTACTTTGGACTGGAGCTACTTTTGCTTGCTGCACTTTTCTTACCCCCCGTGCCGGAAGCAAGGATTACCCCGCTCAACAAGCCAATGGCGAAAAACCCGATATACATCAGAGCCGCTGGCTGAGTGACAGACTTGGTCAACAACGGCGGCAAACTAAAAGCAACCGTGCCGCGATTGTTCATTCCCATCATCACCAAGAGAAGGAGAACAACAATAAGAAAGAGGGTTTTGAAGATCAATTTGGCATTCATAATTGTCAGAATGGAACACTAAGTTTGGAAGGCAAGGCTGTCAATCGTGGTCGAAGAAAAGAAGTTCACGGGTCAGGATTCTCGGTTTGCAGAAAGGCTTTTTGGAGGGTTTCAAGGTGATTAGACAGGGTAAAATTTTGCAAGAAACAGTGTCGGAATGTTTGAAACAGGTTGGCGTTGGCCAGCTCCAAGAGTGCTTTTGCGATCTGAGCCGGATTTTGTATTTCCACGAGACCCGTGTAATGGGGAGGGTAAAACTCAGGTTGTGAACGCCATTGGCTTGCCACCATCGGAAGTCCACAGGCCATGGCTTCGATCAACACCAATGGGACTGCCGCTTCTGCCCAGTAGTAAGTCGGGAAACAAAAAATATCTGCCTCAATAAACGCAGTTTTTTTAGCTTCACCTCCTAGAAATCCGACATAGGTCACACAGTTCTCAAGCCCTAAGGTAGTGATTGTTGTGTGAAAGAGTTGTTCCTCTTCAGTGCTGAGGAACTTGCCGGCAACGGTTAATTGAAACCTCAATTTTAGGCCGTTTTTCAGCGCGATGTCGTTCGCAATTTTCACGGCTTGAACCGTATCGAATAGCCCCTTTTCCTTACAGCAAAGGGAAAGGAACAGGAGATTCACGACAGGGATTTCCTCGGTGCGCTGCGATCGTTTTTGTAAACGAACGACACGCATGGGTAGAATTTCAGTCGTAAAGTTTGGGAACGGATCCGCGATGCCGTTATAGACCAAGACCTGCTGTTTTGGGAAAAACTTTTCAGCATCCGGAATGTTCACCCGAGACACGGCGATGGAGAGATCCGCTTTGTCTAGGACTAGGTGACTCAACCAACGGCTGAACGGTGACTGAGTTTGTTCGAGCCATCCTCCGAGCCCAGCTGCGTGCCAGTGTAGAAAGAGCCTTTTGTAAAACGGGCGACATAGCAAAAGAATGATCCAGTCCCTGATCAGCGAGTTCTTGAGTGCAGGTGCTGGGACATAATAGAAATTCTCGATGCCGTGCCGAAACCGAAGCGTGATGGCCATCCAGCAATACTTAAAAACTAGGCCCACCTTTTGCCAACGAAACCGGCCCATATCTGCGACATCTGAGGCAAAAAGTGCGTTCACATGGTAGCAGGTGATCTGGGTTTTATTTTGTGAATTGAGCTCCGTGCTTGCAGCCTCTTTAAATCCGTCGAGCAACAATTTCACCATGTAACTCTGGCCATGATGCGGCGGGGGTGTGTAAGCAAAAACTAACAACTTCATTTTCTTCTTTCACAATGCCTGAAAAAAACTTGGGAGTCTGTTCAAAAATTGTTAAGGTGGCGGCAGATTCGATTAACCTTTTATGGACTCCTCCGAGATCAACTCTGCGATGACTGTGGCAGCTTGGCGTGGGCCCATGAGCTACT
Source organism: Verrucomicrobiota bacterium (assembly GCA_008933045.1). Classification (GTDB taxonomy): domain Bacteria; phylum Verrucomicrobiota; class Verrucomicrobiia; order Limisphaerales; family SXQI01; genus SXQI01. Next base: position 5,051 of record WBXJ01000063.1, on the reverse strand, counting down.
CACCGCGGGAGGACGTTCGTTCCGCAGTGCTGCAAACGTTGGCCGCCCTGCCACTATGTAAGGGTTTCATCAGCCCGGGTAATCGCGTCGTGTTAAAGCCGAATTGGGTCAAGGAACACGACGAACGTAAACCGGGGCCCGACCAGTGGGAACATGTGGTGACTCATCCCTCAGTCATCGAAGCCGTGGCCGATTGGGTGGGCGACAAGCTGCAAGGACAGGGGACGGTCACGATTTGTGACGCTCCGCAAACGGACTCCTCTTTTCGCAAGCTCGCTGAGTATTGCGGGTTTCAAGGCATGATCGATCGACTGAATGCCAGTCACCCGGGGGTGCATTTTATTCTACTGGATTTACGACCGGAGGAATGGCATGCGGTTGATGGGGTGGTGGTCTCCAAGACGCTGCAGGCGGGAGATCCTCTAGGTTCGACGCAGGTGAGTTTGAACGAGTCGAGTGAGTTCGTTGATTTTGCTGGGCAAGGAAAACTCTACGGAGCGTCTTATGACATGCAGGAAACCAATGATCGGCACGTTGGTTCACGCCATGATTATCTTTTGTGCCGCACCCCATTGGATGCGGATGTGTTTATCAATTTGCCCAAGTTGAAAACACACAAGAAAGTGGGGGTCACCTGTGCGTTAAAAAACTTGGTTGGAATCAATGCGAATAAGAACTGGTTGCCGCATCATACCGAAGGCACTCCCGACCAAGGGGGAGATCAATTTCCTGTGGCCTCCACCAAAGCGCGGCTTGAGCAAAACTGGATGGGAACTGCCAAGCGTTGGCTGAAAAATAGTCCCGTTCTCTCTCGATTATTCGTGCCCGTGAAGAAGTTGGGCCGCCTTTATTTTGGTGATACTCAAACCGTTGTGCGCTCAGGAAATTGGCATGGCAACGATACTTGTTGGCGAATGGTTCTTGATCTGAACAAGTGCCTATTCTCCTTCAATGGCGAGGGTCAACCACGAAGCAAACCGATCCGCTATCTTGCAGTGGTGGATGGAATTATCGGCGGGGAGGGAAACGGCCCGATGGCTCCCGACGCCAAGCCGACTGGGGTCATCATCGCTGGAACACACCCTGCAGCAGTGGATACCGTCGCTGCAACTCTCATGGGTTTTAATTGGCAAAAGATCAGGCTCTTAAAAAATGTGTGGTCCATGGCGCGGCTCAGTTTCTGTCCGTTCGGCCCAGAGTCGATCCGCATTGTTTCCAACGATCCCCATTGGCAGGGAGGATTACAACACATCACTCCGGTAGCAGATTACAGGCCTCATTTTGGCTGGGTTGGCGCGATTGAGTTAGAGAAGAAAACACCCATCACGTGAGCCTCGAAGATAAACTTTATCCCCTGCTTTCCTTCTATGATCGGCTTCCCTTGGGGGCGAGATCAGCCATCGGAGCGGTGTATCGATGTTTGCCCACATCCATCCGGCGCGGGAAACATTATCGAGGGTTTCAGAAGATCATTACCGAAGGGGAGACTTGGTCTCAAGAACAGGTTTGGGAATACCAAAAACAGCAACTCCGAAAAACACTCAGGCAGGCGGCAGGTTTTTGTCCGTTCTACGAAAAACGATTTGCAGAAGCACGGTTTTCCCCTGAAAGCATCCACACACCGGAGGACATGGCGGCCTGTCCGTTGCTGACCAAAGCGGATATTTTGGAGAACCTTCCCGAGATGGTTTCCAGAGCGCATCCGCAGTCGTCGCAACTTTACATTACCACGGGTGGATCCACGGGCGTGCCTGTTGGTTTCTACCTCCAGAAAGGGATCAGTCGTCCGAAGGAACAAGCGATGCTAGAAGGCATGTGGAAACGGGGTGGTTTTTTTGAGGGCGCACGACTCGCTCTCCTGCGGGGTTATGTTACCAGTACTCGATCCACAGGAACGATTAGCACCTACGACGCGACACGCGATTGGTTGATGTTATCCTCCTACCATCTCACCCCAGAGAGGGTGGGGGAGTATTTGAGTGAGCTTGAGAAATTTCGCCCTGATCTCCTTTACGTTTACCCTTCCTCAGCACTTATGCTGGCTGATTACATCGAAGCTGCTGGCCTGAAATGGAAGATTCCTTTGCGTGGCATTCTCTGTGGTTCAGAGCGTCTGACAAATCCACAGAAGCTGATTATCGAGCGTGTTTTTGGCTGCCGCGCCTTTGCATGGTATGGGCATTCGGAACGGGTCGTTCTCGCCGCTCAAGGACGCAATTCCGACCACTATTATTTTGTGCCTCAATATGGTTTTGTTGAGTTCGGTTCGCCTAATGTCGATGGCTTGTGCGAGGTCATCGGCACTTCATTTCACAACATGGTGATGCCCCTCATCAGGTATCGCACCGGTGATTTTGTTCGATTAGTTGATCCCGAGGAGGCGAATGAATTCCCTTGGCCAGCCGTTTCGGAAATTGCCGGTCGTGAGCAGGAGTTTTTGATCAGTGCGACGGGTCGCAAGATTTCGCTCACGGCTTTTAACATGCACGATCGAGTTTTTGACGATCTTTACGCAGTGCAGTTCTACCAAGATCAGCGGGGCGTTGCGCAGTTTAGATACGTCAGCGGCCCCAGCTTCAACCCGTCTCGATTAGGGGCTATTGAACAATCAATCCGCCGAAAACTCGGCGATGATTTTCAGTTCACCCTTCGACAAGTCATCGAAGTCGAACGAACTCCATCCGGCAAACACAAGTGGCTTGTCACGTCACTGCAAGCGGACGAAAACACCAAACCTTAAATCGCCGCTGCGATTGCGGAGCCCATCTCGGCGGTCCCGATCCGGCGTGCTGCAGGATCTTTTGCTGTGTAAATATCCCCCGTACGCAGGCCAGAATCAATCGCTTGCCCCACAGCGTTCTCGATTGCCATCGCCGCATCGTTAAGACCAAAGGTATAACGTAACATCAACGCCGTGGAGAGAATCTGCGCAATTGGATTAGCGAGATTTTTGCCTGCGATATCGGGAGCCGTGCCACCGGCTGGCTCATAGAATCCGAATGTCCGCTCACCACTGCGTGCGCCCAAGCTCGCGCTCGGTAACATGCCGAGAGACCCTGCCAACGCTGCGGCTTCATCGCTGAGGATATCACCAAACATGTTCTCGCAAAGCATCACATCAAACTGAGTCGGTCTCAGCATCAACTGCATCGCCCCATTATCCACAAACATGTGCTCCAGAACGACATCAGGATACTGCGCGCCCACTTTTGTCACCACTTCACGCCAAAGCACCCCATTTTCGAGCACATTCGCTTTGTCGATGCTGGTCACTTTCTTGCGACGAGACTGTGCTGATTGAAAAGCCACGTGCGCGATCCGCTCAATTTCAGGTGTGGTATAGACCATCGTATCAATCGCACGCCGAAATTTTACTCCGTCAATTTCAACATCCTCCGTCTTTTTGGGTTGCCCGAAATACATTCCGCCCGTCAGCTCGCGCACCACCAAAAGGTCGATCCCGTCACCTTGCCGTTCTGGTTGGAGCGGGCAAGTATGGGCCAAGGTTTGATACAACCGCACGGGGCGCAAATTCGCGAACAGTCCAAATTCCTTCCGTAATCGCAACAACGCCGCACGCTCGGGCCGTTCCTCCTTGGGAATTGTTGGGTCGCGCTCGGGCAACCCGACGGACCCGAAAAGGATGGCTTCACTCCCACGGCATAATGTGAGCGTTTCGTCTGGTAAAGCCTTCCCTGCTGCATCAATACCAGCCCAGCCCACAGGTGCTTCTGTGATTTGAAAAGTGATTGCGTGTTTTTTTTCCACAGCGTGAAGAACCTTCACCGCTTCACGCATGACCTCAGGCCCAATTCCATCACCCGCCAACGCTGCAATTTTTAAGACATTCAAACTCATGTTATGGGACAGATTAAGGAGGACACCATAATTCGTGAAGCAGAATTTAACTCAGGAAAAAATCTCAAACTAACCATGGAAGCACCGAATGGTGGGCCCAGTCGGATTTGAACCAACGACCAAGCGATTATGAGTCGCGCGCTCTAACCCCTGAGCTATGGGCCCAACCCGTTGACTTCGATTAAAATGCACTCGTTTTCATCCGACGATCACATCAGATGTTCTTCGGCAGCATTTTTCGTTGCAAACAGGTTAGCTCCGCAGCAAACCGGATGACAAGCTTCCAATCTGCGTCCTGAGCCTTCTTAGATTCGGTAGTTTTCCAACAGTGGTTGCGAGATCGATGCGATCACACCCCATGTTGGATGACGTAGAACCAATTAGCAAAAAACACTACCCAAGGTAAAAAAAACTTCAACCGCATCGGTAACTGCAGCCACGCTTGGCGCCAACCGACCCAGCGGCAAAGTTCACTCAGCAGGATCACGCCGGTGCCCAATGCAAGACAGGTCGTGAGTGGATTAAAACTCAGGGCGGTGCCGAGATCGAAAACCGCTAGAGCGCGCAGCGCACGCGTGCCGCCGCAAAAACAGCAAGGCCATCCGGTGACCGATCGAAAAATGCACGGTGGCCCGAAGGGGATTCCGCTCCTAACAAGAACCACAGCCACCAACACAATCAAACAATAGAACCAAAGCCAATACCGCGGATGGCGGTTAGGTTCTGTGGGTATGATTGGAGGATCGACGAGTTTCACAGTTTCCTAATCACCCCCCGGAGACGAGCCGCGCGGACCTTTGATAAACCGGTCATCAGTCCCCAAGTCCAGGCGGCACCGAATAAAACCAGTCCAGTTTGCCAGAGCCAACTGATCGGAGACGTAGGGATTACGCCCTGATTGATGATTGAGACGAAGAATTCGTAAAACCACATCATGATCAGGACAAAGCCCGCGGAGGCCATGAGGAGTTGCAAACTGCCAACAATCCAACAACGTCCAACTAACGAACCTAGGCCGGGTGTCGCGGCCACATTGAGCAGCAGACACAACTGGGCTTTGGTCTCTTCACTCGATCGTGCGAGAGGGGGAACCGATGAGGCGCTCATAAGCTTCCACGATAACACAGGTGGCCAATGGCATCACGAGGAGGCGTACAACCTCGATAATTAACGCCATCGGTCCGATCTTGTTG
>WBXJ01000062.1 GCA_008933045.1 Verrucomicrobiota bacterium | reverse complement strand
CAAGTTCCGTCCGTTCACCTGAGCCCAACCGCTCAGTCCAGGAAGCACCTCATGCCGCCGTGTTTGGTGCGCACTGTAACGGGTTAGATACATTACTGGTAACGGCCGAGGGCCGATTAGGCTTAAGTGACCGCGGATCACCAGCAACAGTTCAGGCAACTCATCGAGTGACGAAGCTCGGAGCCAACGACCGAAAGGCGTGAGACGGATATTATCAGCCAAAAGCTTGCCATCAAACCCACGTTCGCTCGTCATCGACCAAAATTTGAAGAGGTTTTAAAATTCCCCTTAACAAGAATGATATCCGCGATACCATGTGACGAATTTCTTGACGCCTTCTTCGATTGAGGTTGCAGGTTTAAAATTACAGTCTCGTACGAGGTCGTCGATGTCGGCGTAGGTTGCAGGCACGTCGCCGGGTTGCATGGGTAGGAGGTTTTTGGTAGTGACCTTCCCTAGGTTTTTTTCTAGGCAATCGATGAGGTGCAAAAGTTCGACGGGATTATTGTTTCCAATGTTGTAGATTCGGTAAGGAGATTGGCTCGTGCCGGGATCAGGATTATTACTGTCCCATTCAGGGTTTGGCGTGGTAACACGGTCGGTGACTCGAACCACTCCTTCGACGATATCATCGACGTAAGTAAAGTCGCGGCGCATTTGGCCTTCGTTGAACAGGTCAATCGGTTTGCCCTCTAGTATGGCCTTAGTAAATAGGTAGAGTGCCATGTCCGGCCGGCCCCAAGGTCCATAAACGGTGAAGAAACGCAATCCCGTGGTTGGCAGGTGGTAGAGATGGCTGTAGGTATGGGCCATGAGTTCATTGGCCTTTTTCGTTGCCGCATACAGGCTCAGAGGATGATCCACATTCTGATGAATGCTAAACGGCATGGTCGTGTTGGCACCATACACTGACGATGATGAGGCGTAGACGAGGTGTTGGACTTCCTGATGACGGCAACCTTCGAGGATGTTGATGAACCCAACTAGATTGGAGTCGATATACGCATGAGGGTTCTGGATCGAATAGCGGACGCCAGGCTGGGCTGCCAGATGCACGACACGCTGGGGCCGTTCTGTGCGAAACATTTCTGCCATTGCGACCCGGTCAGAAAGTTCCATTTTCATAAACCGAAATTTCGTGCGTGGAGTAAGTTGGGCAAGGCGCGCTTCCTTCAACCGAACATCGTAATAGTCGTTGAGATTGTCGAGGCCAATAACCTCATCACCGCGATCGAGTAACCGTTTGGAAACGTGAAACCCAATAAAACCAGCCGCGCCAGTAACCAGTATCTTCATGCTAAGGAACTCTGAGTTTTAATTCGTATCAAATTGTTTTGGTTCTTGTCGGAAAATGATTCCTTCAGTTGACTTTTGAATGTGGATCTACAAAACACTCGGGAAGCAACTACCAGTGCACGCTCCGAGGCGCGAGGCGACGTGCCTCGAATATTTCGTGGCCTCGATTTTGTGACGGAATGGTTAGTTTTCACTGTTTTAATTTTCTCCCCTTGGGCTTTCGGCACTACTGAACATTGGTCGATCACGACGGTTAACAGACTGAATTTTTTGTTAGGCTTGGTGTTGGTCGCTAAGTGGATCTGCCGTGCTGTGACTGGGTATCAACCGGATCGGTGGGCTTCTCAAGAACGGTTGCTGGCTCGACTCTGGCCTTGGTTTGTCGGCGTTTTGACCGTCTTTCTATTGGGCTATATTGGAGTCTCGGCTTGGAATTCTCGGGCTATTTATCATCTCCAAGAACAACGTTTTGAGTATCTCGAATACGTTCCTTGGTTGCCGCACAGTTATGACCAAGCCAAAAGTTGGGAACGGTTTTATCGGTGCTTGGCGGCGGCGTGTTTTTTCTGGGCTTTACGAGATTGGTTATTGATCAAGACCTCGCGCGATAGGTCGGGGGAGCATGGCTCGGATCGCGTTAGCGAGCGGGTCCGCCGGTTGCTTTGGGTCCTTTGCATCAATGGTACTTTGATCGCGGTGGAGGGTCTCCTGCAGCGTCTGACGCACACGAACAAATTATTGTGGCTTGTTCAGCCGGAGATCAACGCTTGGAATTCGGGACAGTTTGGTCCCTACGCTTATCGTTCGAATGCTGCTCAGTTGTTCAACATGATCTGGCCGGCGACCTTTGGTTTTTTCTTAAGCTTGAACCGTTATTACCGGCGAGGCTTGGGCAGTGGATCTGAAACGATATTGGTTCTCTGCTGCGCTATTTTGGCTGTGTGCCCTTTCCTAACCAGCAGTCGGCTCGGTGCCGCTGTCTCGGCTGGATTGATGATCAGTTCGCTCGGAATTATCTTTGTTAGAAGAGGATTTAAGAAATGGAAATCGACGGCAATTTGGCTCTTCTTCTTCTCCTCGGTGCTAGCAGGAGGTCTGTGGCTCAACTGGGACGATCTCAAGGAACGATTTATGAAAAGAGCAGGGGATGAGACGAGTGGCCGGAGCGAGATTTACGCCAACGCAAAAAAAATAGTGGCGGATTACCCTGTTTTTGGTGTCGGCCCCGGTGCTTTTGGAGCCGTTTATCAACTGTATCGTGAGGATTCCAGCCAGTACTGGCATGCTTACGCTCATGACGATTGGTTGGAGGCTAGGGCGACGCTGGGTTGGGTTGGATTCGGAGCCATCCTCCTTCTTCTTACCTTCGCCGGTTCGCATTGGTTTATCGGTTCTGGGCTTCCGTTACCCTCAGATCTAGCCATTTTTATAGGGCTCGGATGTTTGGGCGTTTTACTAACCGCACTTGGGGACCTACCGTTTCAGATATACTCTTTGCTCCTAGTCTTTTTGGCGTTCTTGGCAGTGCTCAGTTCTGGAGTTAGGTCCAGACGCAACTGACCTGAAATCACTAGGGCACAGGGACTCGAAATAATCCCAAGTTTTTTTGAGACCCTCCCGCCAACCAATGACAGCCCTGTAGCCGAGTCGTTCCTGCGAGTGATTCAAGTCGGATCTCGAATCTCGGACATCTCCCGCTCGAGATGGGCGATGTTCCACCAGTAGATTTCGCCCGGTGATCGCTTTAAACTGTTCGATTAGATCCAGAAGGGAGATTGACTCGCCTGTGCCGACATTAAAGACCTCTCCTGCAACGCGATCTACAGGTTGAGTCGCCGCCAGCCAGATGGCTTCGACCACGTTGGTAACATAAACAAAGTCTCGTGACTGGTTCCCATCACCAAAAACCACAGGCGACTGACCTAGCGCAAAGGCTTCACCGAACCGCGATATGACGCCGGAGTAAGCGGAGTCAGGTCTTTGTCGGGGGCCGAATACGTTAAAAAATCGCAAACTAACCGTCGGAAGTTTGTAGAGCTGCCAATAAAGTTGTGCATACCGTTCTCCGTTTTGCTTTTGCAGCGCGTAAGGGGAAAGGGGTTTTACAGGGAGACCTTCGGATTGGGGAATTATCGTCGAGTTTCCATACACTGCGGCCGAGGATGCGAAGACAAACCGTTTCACTCCGGCATGCCTTGCTGTTTCGAGCAATTGCAATGTTGCTGTCGAATTAATCGCCTGTGATTCTAACGGGTGCGCGATGGTCTCAGGCACTGAAGCCATGGCTGCGAGATGCACGACTAGATCAGCCTCATCGACTAAACGCTTCACTAACTCGCCATCGCAGATATCTCCATTAATGAATCGAAGTCTCGAACTCGCAACGAGATTTTCAAGGTTACTTTCGTACCCTGTTGTTAAATTATCAAGCACTGTAACGGGATAACCCTCGGCACAAAATTTGCCCGCTGTATGAGAGCCGATAAATCCAGCTCCTCCTGTGATCAAGACGCGCATGCTGTGTTAGTTTCAGAGATGCTTGTGCAACCAGGTAGCTGGTCGAGCCTAGTGTTCAATTCAAGAACGAACCGATGCCAGCGATGACTTCATCCTTCTGTTCATCGCTCAGTTCTGGGTAAATCGGAATGCTCAAGACCTCGCGTGCAAGTTGGTTTGCAACTGGAAAATCCAGATGGTTGCTTTTTAGGTAGGCGAAGCATTCCTGTTGGTGCAACGGGACTGGATAATAAATCTCGGTGCCAATACCGAGGTTCGTGAGATGAGTTTTTAACTGATCGCGGCGGCCATCACCGAGCACCCTGAGAGTGTATTGATTCCAAATGTGACCTAAATCCGGGGATGTGCTAGGGAGGATTATTTTAGCTTCCGATGCTTGATCAGGATCACGCCTGACCGTCTCCATTTCCCCAGACTGAACACCCTCAAGTGCAGAAAGTCGGTTGGTATAATAATCTGCGTTGGCCCTACGTTTTTTGCTGTAGCTTTGATAATGCGGAAGCTTCACCGCGAGCAGAGCTGCCTGCAATGGATCCATTCGAAAATTAGCTCCGACAACCTTATGAAAATATTTCGGCTTCGATCCGTGCGTACGTAGGAGTTTGGCCTTCTCAGCGAGATCATTGTCATTGGTCGAAACTAAGCCGCTATCTCCAAAGCCGCCCAGATTTTTCGAAGGGAAAAAACTGAACGTTCCGAAGGCACCAAATGTACCGACCGAACGATCTCGGTAGGTTGCACCTAGAGCTTGAGCTGCATCCTCAATAACCAAAAGATTGTGCTCTCGAGCAATTCGTAGAATCGGTTCAAGGTCGACGGATTGACCAAACAGATGCACGGGCAAAATCACCTTCGTCCGTTGAGTGATTTTTGCGATGAGAGCCTGTGGATTGAGATTGAAACTGTTTGGGTCGGAGTCGACAAAAACAGGTGTGGCTCCCGTCCTCGCAATGCAACCAGCAGTTGCAAAAAAAGTAAACGATGGGCAAATCACCTCATCCCCAGCCTTGATATCCAAAGCCATGAGCGCCAACAAAATCGCATCAGTACCCGAGCTAACAGAGATGGCATGGCGTACATTCAACAATGTCGCAAGTTGCTTTTCAAAATGCTCAATCTCTGGCCCGAGGATAAACTGTCCAGATTTGAGAACTCGCTCGAACGCCTCCTTGAACTCACATTCCAGAGGAAGATTTTGGGCATTTACATCAAGAAGAGGAACGGGCATTGGGTCAAAAGGTGATTAATTGAGAACAGTTTAAACAGCTTCGTTTTTCAACCCAAACGAGCAGGGTAGAATCACTCGGGTGTTGATAAAAACAGACTGCGTCACGCACCCTGAGTCAGGCTTTCCATACCTGTCCAGAGCGCGTTGGTATGGATGCAAGCGCATTCCGCGTATCAATGATGCACGGGCACCATTCCGTTAACTGCCGATAATTTACGCATTCATGCGCTGTGGAGATCAGCACTGCGTCGTATTGACTGATAACCGACTCCTCCCACTGCACGGATTTCAAGCCCGTCCATGCGCCGTGCTCGCGTGTGGGATTGATGACAGGGATATGAGGATCATAATAGGAAACATCGGCTCCGCGTTGTTTTAACATGTTCATCAAAACAAACGTCGGGGATTCACGCATGTCATCGACATTCGCTTTATAGGCCAAGCCTAGGAGCAGGATTTTACTACCCTTCGTGGATTTGCAATTCTCATTCAGTGCTTCAATCACTCTGTGGATGACGTATTCAGTTATCCCTGTGTTGACCTCTCCAGCTAGCTCGATAAAGCGGGTGTTTTGTCCAAATTCGCGAGCCTTCCAAGTTAGATAAAAAGGATCAATGGGAATGCAGTGGCCACCTAGACCAGGGCCAGGATAAAATGGCATGTAACCAAACGGTTTCGTTTTGGCGGCCGTGATGACCTCCCAAATATCAATACCCATTGCGGCGTACACCACTTTTAATTCATTAACTAAGGCGATGTTGACGCTTCGAAAAATGTTTTCCAGAAGTTTGGTCGCCTCGGCTGCTCGACAGGAAGAAACGGGGATGATCGTTTTGATCGCTAAACTGTAAAGTGCTTGGGCTTTCGCGAGACAAGCAGGCGTGAACCCCCCAACCACTTTGGGGATCTCTCCGACCTTGCTGGCCGGGTTACCTGGATCTTCTCTCTCTGGAGAGAATGCGAGGTGGAAGTCCACCCCTGCTTTTAATGTGGAACCCGCTTCTAGCACTCGTCTTAAATCCTCGTCCGTGGTCCCGGGATAAGTCGTAGATTCTAGAACCACCAACATCCCTCGTCGCAGGTGGGGGGCGATCTTTTCGCCTGTTTTAATGATGTAGGAAATATCCGGTTCGCGGTTTTTATTCAGCGGCGTTGGCACGCAAATAACCACAGAATCCATCTCTTGGATGCGACTGAAATCCGTTGAAGCGGAGAATCGTCCCTCCTGCACTTGGGATTGAATCTCCGCACTCTGAATCTGCTTAATATAGCTGCGTCCACATTGAATTGCCTCAATCTTTGCTTGGTCAATATCTAAACCCAACACACAAATTCCTGATCGAGCAAATTGCAGCGACAGAGGTAACCCCACATAACCAAGACCAATGATGGCAATACGCATTTTTTTAGATAAAAAACTTACCTGACCAAAGGAACAACCGATCGAAACATTCCATGCCATGCTTCGAATCAGAACATGGAAGTTGTTGAAAGGCACTTCGTGCCGCTCAGTTCACCCCTGATTGCCTCCGGGCTTACGAACTTATCCAAATTTTGTTAATAATAGGGTAAACAAATTGAGTCCTGGATTGCAATTCTTCTTCTTCGTTTTCCATGAAAACATCCTCCGTTTTCAGCCCTCATCTGACTTTGCAATCCAAGGTTGGCCTGTAGTGTTTTTCGTTGTTTCGGACGGGTCTTGTAGTTCGCCGATTAAGCCATAAAGTTTATTCATGACTGTGTTTTCGCGAGCTTCAAAATCTGGCGTGGCTTGGATTACTGGTGCCGGCGGATTAGTCGGGCATCAGATGATGTTGCAGTCTCTCTCATGTGCATCGAGGTTCACCGCTCGTAGCTTATTCCGTTCTGACGTTGACTTACAAGATTCCGAATCGGTGCGATCTCTCTTTGAACGTGAGCGTCCGTCGATCATTGTGCATTGTGCTGCCTTGAGCAAAAACCCTGCTTGCACTGCTGATCCTCGACGTGCTTATGAGGTGAATGTCGAGACTACTCGGCGTCTGAGTGAACTGATTGTTGATGGCGTTTTTGTTTTTATTTCCACGGATCTTGTGTTTGACGGAACCGTCGGCAACTACCTTGAGGAATCAACCGTCAACCCTCTCAGTGTTTACGCGGAAACAAAAGTTCAAGCCGAAGCTTTCGTGAGACAACATCCACGCCACCTTATTGTTCGATTGTCCTTAAACGCTGGTATTTCGCCCACGGGAGATCGTGGGTTTAATGAGGAGATGCGGCTGGCTTGGCAGCAAGGTCGCTCTCTGGATCTTTTTGAGGATGAATTTCGCAATCCTATTTCGGTGACACAAACTGCCCGAGCACTCTGGCAGTTAATCGACCAAGAAGCCTCGGGCACCTTCCACCTCGCGGGCAGCGAGCGACTGAGCCGTTATGAGATCGGTCAATTGGTTGCCGCTCGCTATTCTCAACTTAGCCCAAGAATCAACCCTTCATCCTTGAAGGATTATCGAGGTGCCCCGCGTTCGCCTGACACATCGTTGAATTGCACCAAGGTGCAAAAGTGTCTCAGTTTTGCGCTACCGAAGTTTTCTGAATGGATCGCCTCTTGTTCAAATCTTGAAATCTGAGTCTAATCTCATGAAGCACCCACCGACTTATCGTGGCCGACTCGCACCTTCGTTTTACGATTGCGTGCTTGCCACAGATGAACATGGAGTCAAGTTATCAAAAAGAAACAACGATCTTACTCTTCACGCGTTTCGTAATCGGGGACTCTTCCCTGAGCAACTCCGACTTGATTGGATCGTATGAAGTTCGGACGTCCCAAGCATTCGTTGTTACTCGGTCTGCTAATTCTTATCCTTGGCGCCGTTTGGCAGTTCAATCCCGTTGCTGATGTACGAACTGTGGCGGCGTTAATTGACCCTGTGAAGCTCGCCGGACTCGGTGAACGCGGAGCTAACCCACGGTTGAACAAATTAATCTACTGGCTTTGGCACGCAGAGCAACGTGGTCTCTCTCCAGAATCATCCCTGAGCTGGGCCCTGTGGCTGAATGGCCAGCAAGAACCCCAAGCTGGGTTGGTGAAGGAAGCGTTACTTCGCAATGTAAAGATCGCGACACAACTCGGACTGCTCGATGCACAAAACCTCGATCACCTACGCCACGGTCGCGCAGCGATAGTGCGCTCGGGTCCTTACCGGGGCGAAGCAGTGGAGATTGATCATATCGTTCCCTACAGTCTTGCTCCCGAGGTCGGCAATGATCTCGCCAATTTAGAAATGTTGCCCAGAACCTTGAACCGTCGGAAATCGAATCTCGTCAACGAACGGCAACTAGCACACGCCGAACGATTACACACTGCGGGCTTGCTCACTCAAAAATCCCTGGATCAGGTTCGCAAAAAGTTCTCCCGCTAGATTCGCTTGAAATGCCCAGCTTGATAGTGCGTTTTTTAGAAGAAATGTGCATTAAGGCGCGGACGTCCCAGGGATTTGATCCACGATACTTTGGACTTCGCCTTCCCCGAGGATCGTGCGGAGTTTATCGCCGGCGGTGGCCTCGCTTGCGTTACGAATCAGTCGGCCCGTGGTGGAATTCCATGTCATCGAGTAGCCGCGTCGCAGGACTTGCACGGGTGAGAGTAATTCCAGTCGCACGCGCAGTGACTCGATTTGTTGGCGATACATTTGCAGGTTCGGTCGCAAACTATTACGCAATCGTTGGAAGAGCTGATCGTTGTCCTTTTGAAGCCGTTGAACTTTTTGCAACGGACGCATGGCGGCCACTCGGCGACCAAGCTGGTTCACCTGAACACTGACTACTCCGAGCCGGCGTCGCGGCAGTCTGCGCAATCGTTCGGCTGAATCGTCCAACCGCTGAGCCTGTGTCTGAAGTCGTCGTCGGGGCTGGGTGCGTTCGTAGCGTGCGACTAATCCAGCCAATTCCTCACGATGCCAGCGAAGGGTTTGGCGAACGATTTGGCGCATTCGAGCCCCAGTATTAAGAATGGTAGTGCGGCTGCTGAAGGCTCCCTCGGTAATCAGTTCGGCAGCCACACTCGGCGTCGCGGCTCGCAGATCGGCTACGAAATCGCTAATGGTGAAATCGACCTCATGACCCACCGCTGAGATCACCGGAACCCTTGAGGCAACAATCGCACGGGCCACCGCTTCCGTGTTAAAGGCCCAAAGGTCTTCTAGGCTTCCTCCACCACGCGTCAAAAGGATTAGGTCAAGTGGTTGCCCAACGGTTGTTGACCATTTGTTGAGCATCTGCACGGAGCCAACGATTTCTCCAGCAGCCAAGTCGCCCTGGACGCGACAAGCGGCTAGAACAATTTCCAAACTGGGTTGACGACGAGCAATCACATTCAACACATCGCGAATAGCCGCGCCTTGAGCGGAAGTCACTAACCCTATCCGGGCCGGATACCGAGGTAACGCACGTTTGCGACCAGATTCAAAAAGCCCCTCTGCTTGGAGTTTTTGTTTCAGTTGTTCGAACGCTGCTTGCAACGCGCCTAGCCCTTGCAATTCAATGTGCGTGACCACCAGTTGATACTGGCCACGAGCTTCGTAAACACTCAGGTTGCCGTTGAGCGTCACCTTCTCCCCATCCTTGAGTTGTCCTATAATGGTCGGGGAAACTAGTTTTGCAGCATTCTGAAATAGCACGCAACCCAACTGGGATTGATTATCCTTAAGCGTGAAATAAAAATGGCCGGAGGGAAAACATCGAAAATTGGTGATTTCACCTGTGACGTGGATGGTGCCAATTTGTGACTCCAACAGCCGTTTCACATGCGTGGTCAGTTCAGTCACCGAGAACACCCGTTTAGCGACGATTAGGGAAGACGCCAGGGGGGTTCCCAGAGGTGGAGGAACGGGCGACTTAGCTGGTGCGGGAGTCGCAAAAAGATCCCCGAATTCCCATTGGTTTTTCAGAGGTTTAGGCATCGCCAGAGCAGGGGGGACGCGTGCGTTTAAAGTTTAATTCGAGCCGCCACTTGGGTGACATCCTTGTCGCCGCGCCCCGAGAGGTTGACGATCATTAACGTATCCTTTGACATCGTGGGAGCAAGTTCCCAAACTGCAGCCACAGCATGTGCCGATTCCAAAGCAGGAATAATTCCCTCAAGGCGTGAGAGACCCACAAATGCCTTCAACGCTTGATCATCCGTCGCAAAAGTATAATCGACACGTTTCTGATCATGGAGCCAAGCGTGCTCAGGCCCGACTGCCGCGTAATCTAGCCCCGCGCTGACGCTATGCGTCATTTGAATCTGGCCGTTTTCATCTTGTAAAATGTAAGAACGGGTTCCTTGAAGCACGCCCAGAGATCCGCCTTGAAATCGAGCCGCGTGGCGTTCTGGGAAGATGCCTTCACCACCGGCCTCGACTCCAAGCATGCGCACGTTTTTATCATCCAAAAATGGATAGAACAGCCCGATGGCATTGGATCCACCACCCACACACGCGACGAGTAAATCGGGAAGCCGCTTCTCCTGTTCCATAATTTGACGTCGAGCTTCATCTCCGATAACTCGATGAAAATTCCGCACCATCACCGGATAGGGGTGCGCTCCGTAGGCCGTTCCTAAAATGTAATGGGTCGAACGTATATTCGTCACCCAATCGCGCATCGCTTCATTGACGGCTTCCTTAAGAGTCTGTTGACCAGCCGTCACGGGAACAACCTCCGCCCCCAACATTTTCATTCGGAAAACGTTCAGAGCCTGGCGTTCACAATCAACGGCCCCCATATAAATGACACACTTCATCCCAAACATCGCGCTCACCGTGGCCGTTGCGACGCCGTGTTGACCGGCACCCGTTTCTGCGATGATGCGATTTTTTCCCATCCTTTTAGCCAAAAGAATTTGGCCCATCGCGTTATTGATTTTATGCGCCCCCGTATGAAGCAAATCCTCACGCTTCAAATAAATCTTTGCTCCACCCAGTTCGCGTGTCAGGCGTTCGGCGAAATAGAGTGGAGTGGGCCGACCCACAAACTCTCGCAGATAATAAAAAAGCTCCTGCTGAAAATCGGGATCCTGTTGCGCTCGAAAATACTCCTGCTCCAACTCCTGCAATGGATGCATCAGGGTCTCAGGCACATACCGCCCACCAAACGGACCAAAGTGGCCAGTTGTATCCGGTAAATCTTCACTCACAACATTACTCATACTACTATTTTGCTGTAGTTGGCTCGAAATCGCAAAGATTTTGAGACCAACGCTCAAACGGCCGCACCGATATCAGACTCGGGTCGCACCACTGCCACCGCATAGGCTTCCGGATTGAGGTAGGATATCGCGACTCGTTGAACATCCTCGAGTGTTACGTCACAGTAGCGTGCATCCTCGCCATCGCCGTGCGCGAAACCCAGCCCGTAAAGTTCATCCAGTGCGGCAGTCATCGCTTGGCCCCCTACATCTTGCCGAGCGATTTTTCTCTGTCCGACCAGTTTAGCCTTTGCTCGGTTTAATTCTTCCGCGGTCAAACCGCCTTCGCGCAGAAGTTTTATTTCCTTGATCATTTCGGCCTCCACAACCCCCAACTCTTCGGGTTTGGTTCCCGCATAAAGTGCAAAGTAACCCGTTTGTGTTCCAAGGAAATGTTGCGCACCAACATAGTAAGCCAAACCCAAATTCTCGCGGATCCTCACAAACATCCTCGAACCCAGATCACTCAACGCCTCCTGCAATAACTCCAAAGGATACCGATCAACCTCATGGATGGAAACCCCAACGAACCCGATCACGATCACTCCCTGTTTCTTTTCGCGTAATTCCGCTGCACGAAGAACAGCACTTAACTGTGGGCGTTCAGGCGGGCTTTGGGTGGATATTTCCTGCGGTTTCCATTCGCCGAATCGTTGGGTAAGTTTTCGTTGAATTTCTTCAGTAGAAACGTCTCCAAAGATTGCTAACACGGCGTTGTTCGGTCGAACCAACGCGTCGTAGACTTTCCTTAAATCAGCCGTGCCCAACGCCGCCACAGTTTCTTCGCGACCGTTCACATCAAGTCCGTAACCAGCCGAACCATAGAGCAATCGACGCATCGATCCGCCCGCGCTCTGCAACAACTGGTCCCGCTGAGCACGGATCGAAGCAGTTTGAACTTCCTTCTCCCTCACCAACGCGTTCTCAGGCCAGACCGGACGCAGCAAAACATCTTCCAACAGGTCGAGGCCGATTTCCAGATCTCCACGCATGACCTCCACGTTGACGCCAAAACTATTGTTACCTCCGTAACTGTCGATCCCTCCGCCGACCGATTCGATTTCCGTCACAATTTGTTCGGCGCTACGCGATGCGGTTCCCTTAAGAAGCATCTTTGCAAGCAACAGTGTGACCCCGTTGTTGACGCTATTCTCGGAGATGACACCGCCTTGGAAAACCGTGCGGATTTCGACAAACGGAAGGCGATGATCCTCCTTGATCAGTAATCGAAGGCCATTCGGCAACGTAAATT
>WBXJ01000061.1 GCA_008933045.1 Verrucomicrobiota bacterium | reverse complement strand
TGAACCAACTCGTGTGGTTGAAGACCTCCGCTAATCCGGCCCACCAAGCCCCCGTCAGCAAACTGAGCAAGCCACTCGTCAGCGCGGCTCCGCTCAGCGGCACCACGATGAGATTGCTCAATAGGCTGATCGGATTTAGCAGGTGAAAATAATGAACGATAAGTGGGAGTGAAACTAAGGTTGCCACCGCAGACATGGCACTCCACGGCAGCAGATAGTGATCGAACCACAAAAGTGGAATATTACTGATTTCTGGGCGTAACTCCGGCGCTAAAAAGATGTCACCAGAACGCCAACGGCGCAGGGAAATCACATCCACCCATTCGGCCAGTCGAATTCTCCACGGTGGAAGTTTTTCACCACCGAGCACATCACCCCAGAGTCCGCCCGCTTCGATCCAACTAAAAAACGGTAAGAACAGTGCAAACCCAAGCACCACTCCAAACGAGAGCTGGAAGCCAGCTTGAAACAGTTGACCGGGATCCCATAGCAATAGGATTATACCCGAACCCGCTAACGTATTGAGCAGATTTCCCGGGCGTTTTAATGCCCAACTGAGCAACCAAATGCTGGCCATAAGGGTGGAACGAATGGCGGAGGGCTGCCACCCTGTCGCGGCGGTGTAGAACCAGATCAACGGAATGACCAACACCGCACAACGATGTTGGGGCACTCTTAAAATACTGAAGGCAACGACCAAGAAGAGAACAATGAGAGCGATATGAGAACCGCTGATGGCGAATATGTGAAGGGTTCCACTCCGAATAAACGGTGCTGAAACCTCCGCAGTCAGACCGGTGGACCAGCCGAGAACCATCGCCCAAACCAAACGGACGGGCTCATCTTCTTGTAGACCAAGAGCTAAAACTCTGCGACCCCAAGTGACGAACGCCTCTGTCAAAGGGCGTGTCGTTGGGGAATCTAGCCGACGCCAATCATTTGTGCTTGGGACGTTGAGTAGATAATGGACTCCCTGCCAACGCAGCAGATTTCCATAATCAAAAAGCCCGGGAGCCATAGCTGCTCGAGGAACACCGAGCACGCCCGAAACCTCCACACGTTCGCCATGAAACAAAACCCCTTCTAAAATTCCCGGAGTCGATACAACAATCTCGCCTGTGACCGGTTCCCACGTTTCGTTTGTGCGCCATTCGGCGACAGCGATGCGAGCGATACTCCGCCACCGGGTTTTATTCTCACGCTCCAAGACACGCACACTGGGTGGATCAATCAATCGCCCCCGGATGCTGGCAAGTGTGGTGGTATCGCCGACCCGATAGCGGATGTCGATGGGAGAAACCGGCTGCAAATGCCCACTGATGCTGGCAGCTCCCGTGCTCACCAAAGCGAGGATGAGTGCAATGCTCCGCCCGCGAATAAAAAACCAACCCACCACAACCGCACCCAACCCCGCAACCATCCAAAGGGTGGCCGGAAGGTCAAGCCAAGCACCCAAAAGCACCCCGAGTGCATACCAACCCGTGATGTGCACCAGCGGATTTTCCAGTGATGCACGCTGCGGGTTCACCATTTCTTAGACCGCCGCCCGATCCACCAGATCAAGTAAATCCCGAGGATTCCTCCCGCAGTGTCGAGACACACATCCCCCACCAGGGCACTTCGACCGGGCACAAAGGCTTGGTGAATTTCATCCGTGGCGGCGTAGGCACTGGTAATAAAAATAGCGCGACGTGCCGTGACGCGATTCCAACCCGACGGGCTCCGGCCAAGAGCGTTCCACAACAACGCAGCCAAAATCGCATACCCTGCGGCGTGAGCGGTTTTGCGGGCCACCAACTGGACGCGGTCGACAGTGATCTGTTGAACCTCTGGGTTAAGCCAACGTAAAAAAGGACCAATGATACGAGAGGTGCGCTCAGGGGAACCGAGGTCAGTAGAGGCAGAAAAAATTGTCACCATCCACAGACCAACCCAGCACCAAGCGACAATGTTTTTTTTAAGGGGCACGCGCATGATTAACATCCTGCTAAGATTAAGTAGCAATCGAAAATTGAGTGTGCCTATGGAAGCACTCTGCAAATTTCTTCGACGCGGGGATGTGGTCACACTTGCCAATTGCTCCATTCTCTGGCAGCAATTCTAACCTGTATGCGATTTTGGCTAGCCATTATTTTAATTACCGGTGGAGTTACCGCGTTCTTGGGTTGCGGAAGCAGCGATCGTCCAGCATCCACGGAGCTTCGTTCGATGCCCCCTCCCGCCTCGTCATTATTGATCTCATGGGATTCTGTGGGCACCAGTGGGCTGAGTAGCGATACGAACTTGCCCACGTTGCATGCGATCGCCGCGCTGCCTGAATCCACGGTCTTTGCGAAAACTGCCACGCACCAACTCGCCCAGCAACTCGTGGCGAAGTTCTTGCCTTCGGATCGAATTTTGACACCAATTGTCCCGAGCCAGATCCAGCCGTTACTGGCGGATATTATGACAGCCCCGACTCGATTTGTTGCGGCTACGTTATCGAATCAAGTGAGTTGGACTTTGGCGGTGCAGTTGACCGATGACCGTGCAGGGGTATGGATGTCCAATCTCTGGCTGGCTTCAAACTCAGAACTAAAACTCGCTCGAAGTGGTTCTTGGACGACTCTACAAACCGTCACGACCAATAACCTCACGGGCCATCTGCTCGCCCAACTGAGTGCGACAAATTCTCCACTCACCGATTCATTGTTCCAAGCGGAGTTGGTTCCAAAGAACTGGCCCTTGGCGTGGCGGCCATATCCGTTAGCCTTACTTGATCGCGTCACAATTTCGATGGTGGCTCGAGGGGATGAGTTACGACCTCGCATTGTCGCTAAAACCATTAACACGCTGCACACGCCATTAGTTTCGTGGCAAATCCCGACAAATTCAATCCGTGAACCGCTGATCGGTTTTACAGTGCTGCAGGGGTTACAACCGTTGTTGGCCAATTCCAAATTTTTCAGTTCATTGGGCCTGACCAATCTCCCCAGCCAAATGATACTCTGGCATCAAGCACTTTCCCCGTTCTCCGTGACAGCCACTTTCCCGATGGGAGAGGTAGAACGGTCCATGGATAATTTTGTCTCCAAACTCCTGCCCGCACTCAAGGAGCAGTTGCCTCCTACAACTCCTGGAAGATTTGAGTATAACACCAACACACACCGCCTGAATTGGTCAGGATTACCGATCGTCATTCCTTTCATGGCTCCAGCGGGTGAAACTAATTCGCTCGAGGTAGGTTTGTTTCCGCTTGAATTACCCACGGGCAAACCAGCACCAGCAGAACTGTTCGCACAAGTGACCTCGAGCACTAATCTGCTCTATTATGATTGGGAGATCACTCAGGAGCGGCTTGGACAGTGGCGGCCCATTTCTCAGCTATACGCCATGCTCTCGAATCAGGGTCTTCATGAGGGGAACGCCGTGTCTGAATTGTGGCTCAACGCCATCCAACCTAAGCTCGGGAACTCAGGCTCCAAGTTGACCCAAACTGGGACGAACGAAATCACCTTCACTCGCAGCGCGCCCCTAGGTTTAACAGCATTGGAACTTGTCACCTTGGCTCGTTGGGTCGAACCGTTCCCTCCCCTGCCCGCGATCAAAACAAAACGCACTCCCGAACTCCCACTCCCCTTACTCCCACCTAGCGTTCAACCGAAATAATTTTTCTGCCCGATCACCATGCTTAAACTAGGCGTCAACATTGACCACGTCGCAACGCTTCGCCAAGCTCGTTACGCAGGTCGAGATAGGGGTGAACCGGATCCTATCGAGGCCGCGCTCATCTGCGAGGCTGCTGGAGCACACGGCATCACCGCCCACCTCCGCGAGGATCGTCGGCACCTGCAGGATCGCGATCTGTGGAAGCTTCGAGAATCCATTAAAACGCGGCTAAATTTTGAAATGGCCAACACCGAGGAAATGGTGAGCCTCGCGCTGCAGCTCAAACCGGATGTTGTTTGCCTCGTTCCGGAGCACCGTCGAGAAGTAACCACCGAAGGCGGGTTGGATGCCGTTGGGCAATTAACAATTCTCACAACAAGTCGGCAACGGCTCAATGACGCTGGGATCGAAGTGAGTCTTTTTATTGATCCTGACCTAGCGCAAGTTCAAGCCTCGTCCCAAATCGGAGCCCAATTTGTTGAGCTGCACACCGGTGCTTACGGTGAACAATTTCATCGCAAAAAGGAGCGACAAGATGAGCTGCACCGATTGATTGAAGCCTCCCGTCGTGCCCATGAGCTCGGCGTCGGCGTCAATGCAGGACACGGCTTGAACACCCAAAATGTCGCCGGCCTTTTTCAAGTGCCCCACTTAATCGAACTCAACATCGGGCATACCATCATCAGCCGCGCCCTCACCGTTGGTTTAGCCACAGCGGTGCATGAAATGCTGAGTCTGATGGGAAAATATCCGACATGATCGTTGGTATCGGACTCGACCTCGTGGAGATTGAGCGCGTGGAGCGAACCTTCCTCAGGTTTGGTCGCACCTTTGCGGAGAAGATTCTTTGCCCAGCGGAAGTCGATTACTGTTTGAGTCACACCCGACCATCCCCGCATCTCGCCGCTCGTTTCGCTGCAAAAGAGGCTTTTTCAAAAGCACTCGGCACCGGCATTGGAGCCGAGCTAGGTTGGCATGATATTGAAATCATGCGATCTGCTACAGGCCAGCCAACGCTGCTAGTGCACGGAAAAGCAGTCGATCTCCTGCGCACCCGAGGAATTCACCACACCCACCTATCCTTGACCCATGCCCAAAGCCACGCAGCCGCAGTCGTGGTCTTGGAATCCTGAGGCGTCCCTCACCACGTCGGATCAACTGCTGTTCCGCACGAATATTTTTCCGGGTAGTTGACGGATGAGCCGTTTCATTTCCAAACTGAATAACGTGACTGAGACAGTCGGACTCGATAAACCAGTTCCTTGGATCACTTCGTCAATTGAAAGTCGCTCCGAAGAAAGCACTTCATAAACGCGGGACTCATTCTCGCTCAGTGTCAGCGTTGGGAACTCTCCCGTTGCTGTTGGGGTGGTGTTTCGAGTCGAGGGTGGGAAGAGATACTCAAACTCACTCAGGATATCCTCCACCCCTTCGCAAAGCTTGGCACCTTTCTTGATAAGGTCGTGACACCCCTTGCTTCGTGGAGAATCGATTTGCCCCGGCACCGCAAAAACCTGGCGACCCGCATCGACAGCCATGTTCGCGGTGATCAACGCGCCGCTCGTCAGGTTGGCTTCAACCACCACAGTTCCCATGGTCATCCCAGCGACGATTCGATTTCGTATCGGGAAGCTTTGCTTGTTTCCGGGCATGTTGAAGGGAAACTGGGTAATCAACGCCCCTTGACTCGGTATCTTCTCGAACAACGCCGCGTTCTCAGATGGAAACACAATATTGATCCCTGTTCCGAGCACGGCAATCGTGCGGCCTTTGCCGGACATCGCCCCTTGATGCGCTGCTGTGTCAATGCCTCGTGCGCCGCCACTGACCACGGTCACCCCAAGTGTTGCGAGTTGAAACGCAAATTTTCGGGCTGTATTCATGCCGTAGCTGGTGGTCATCCTCGAACCTACCATCGCGACACAATTGCTATCGCTCTCCAGCAGGGTGCCTTTCACATAAAGCACGATAGGTGGGTCGTAAATTTCGCGCAGATGTTTGGGATAATTCTCATTCTCCGGCGTGACAATTTCGCACCCGAACTCACGAATTCGTTTTAACTCTCCGGCGAGGTCAACATGAGTCTCCCAAGTCGCAATGGATTTAGCAGTTTCGGGTCCGATCCCCGGAACCTGCTCGAGTACCTGACGCGAAGCCGCCAAAACGGAGAGCGATCCACCCAAAGCCGCGAGCAGTTGCCGCCCACGCACGGGTCCAACCTCGGGAATCATATTCAGAGCAACAAATGCTTCTGTGGAATCCATACCTCGACTATAAGGTAATCAGACGGGCGAGCAAGCTAGACCCGATTTTTTACGTATTTGTTTTCGGGTTGATTTGCTAAGGTTACTTTTCCTGAAGCTTTGATCAACATCATCTCAAAGGGTAGTGGCCTTGTGCTTACGTTCGGTTTTCTCTTAGGAGCGGAGGCCAACGCTGTTTCTTTTCAGGTTTATCAGCCACAACCCGTACGTTACGAGCTTCTGCCTTCGACTGCACCTTTACGTGCCTCTGCGACCAGTGGCACATGGTTACGTGTCCGCAGTTCCGATCAACGTGATGGAGCTGTTTATTTGGGCGACCGTGTGGCTCTTCGGTTGAGGGATTCCAGCGTTTTATCCACGCTTTTAGTAGCCCACGGTTTGCAGGTTTCTCGCAAGTTGGATGCTCAAACCTTTGTCCTTCAGGCTCTAGACGCTCAGTCCGCGCTCGAAGCGGCCGCCAGCCTTGGGCAGTTTCCGGGCATCCTCGCGAGTTATCCCGTGATCCGTCGATCGTATGCACGGCGGGCTGCCTACGCCCCTTTACCTAATGATCCGTATTTCGATCAACAATGGTCGCTTGATCAG
Organism: Verrucomicrobiota bacterium; assembly: GCA_008933045.1. Classification (GTDB taxonomy): domain Bacteria; phylum Verrucomicrobiota; class Verrucomicrobiia; order Limisphaerales; family SXQI01; genus SXQI01. The sequence goes on along the minus strand of WBXJ01000061.1, from coordinate 6,142 downwards.
CGGAACACTAACGGCGTCGCGTTAGGGATCGATCTAAATGTTCGAGCCGCGTGGCCGATCAGCCAAGGTGCGGGAGTTGTCGTTGCCATCGGGGATGAAGGGGTGCAGTTGGATCACCCTGACCTATCCGCGCCCGCGATGCATCAGCCGCACTTCAATTTTTATACGAAACTTGCCAATGGTTATCCCAATGATCAGCCCCTGCCAATTCCTCCTCTGGCTAACCATGGGACTGCCGTTGCAGGGCTTGCCGTCGCACGCGGCGGAAATCAAATAGGCATCGCGGGAGTCGCACCTCAGGCAGGTCTGGCGAGTTGGGTGATTCTGGGTTCGGACACGCTTTCGGACGAAGATTTCATGGACATGTACCAGTTCCAATCGAACGTGGTTTCGGTTCAGAATCACAGTTGGGGAACCGAAGGCTTCGCCCAAACACCGCTCTCGACCTTGGAAGATTTGGGGATCGAAAATGCTTTCACCCGAGGCCGGCAAGGGCGGGGCGTGGTGATCGTGCGGGCTGGCGGCAACGACAAGGGCGGGGCGTCGAATTCAAACGATGAAGCGGCAATCAGCGACCCCCGAGTCATCGCTGTGGCAGCCGTGCGTCAGGATGGCCGAGTAACCAGTTACTCCACACGCGGAGCCAGTCTCCTCGTCGCCGCACCGAGTGGAGATCCGAGTGGAGGTTACTCCAACGTGATCAGCACGGATCGCACAGGTGCCAAGGGTTACAACTCAACCATCAGCCCAGTAGATGACTCGGCTGATTACGTGTTTGGGAATGCAGGCTTCAACGGCACCTCCGCATCCAGCCCACAGATCGCTGGTGTCGTAGCCCTGATCTTAGGTACCAACCCACTACTCACCGTGCGCGACGTGCAACAAATCCTGATTTTGTCGGCGCGTCACTCCGATCTCGCAGATCCCGATCTCCGCACCAATGGTGCCGGTTTTAGGGTGAGTCACAACGTAGGATTTGGCGTACCTGATGCCGGACAGGCCGTGCGTATCGCCCAATCGTGGTCCAACCGACCTCCCCAAGTAATCCTGACACAAACCAACAAGAAGATACTCCAGATTCCTGAAAAGCCATTGGTCGAAATCAAAGGAGTGACAGGCCAACAGTTTCCCTCGGCCGTTTCTTCGCTAGGCCCTGAAGCCGAGCGTGACATCGGTTTTCTGAGCCTCATCGATATTGGTCGAGCAGATGGTGTGTATACCGGAGATCTTCACGGCAAAGCGGCTTTTATCCAGCGTGGCGGGAATTATTTTTACGAGAAAATTGAAAATGCAGCACGCCTCGGGGCGGAAATGGCTATCATCTATAACAATCGAGATGCAACCGCTGTTTTCACCATGGGCCTCACGGACTTTACCTCCATTCCAGCGGTGTTTATCGGTCAGGAAGATGGAGAGGAGATCGGACGAGAACTGAGTACTTCGAACGGTTATTTCGTGAAGGCCCGATTCAACGGTGCCAATGCTGAGAACTCGGCGAACTACTCGTTTGACATGACCACACCCCTCCTTCTGGAGCATGTAAGGGTGAGGGTAGACAGTGACCATCCGCGCCGAGGCGATCTCCGGATCACCCTGATCTCACCTGCGGGCACCTCAAGCCTGCTCCAGTTCAAAAACACGGACAATACCGCCGGACCCATCGGGTGGACCTACACCAGCACCCATCACTTTTTCGAAAGCAGCCTCGGAATTTGGAAAATCAGGGTGCAAGACCAACGTGCCTCGGAGAACGGTTCCGTCATGGGGGTGACCGTGGAATGGAGAGGCACGGCGATTCAAGATTCAGACAGGGACGGACTCGATGACAATTGGGAACGAACCCACTTATCCACCCTCAAATACGGACCCGCAGACGATCCTGACCGGGATGGAGTCAGCACGATGCGAGAGTTCCTCATGGGAACCAATCCGATGACTGAGGACGTGGCGTTCACGCTGGAAGTCGCCCCGCTCGACGCCAGTCGGCTGCGGCTCAGTTGGCCGAGTACGCCCGGCGACACCTACGAAGTATGGGGTTACACCGATGTCCAAACCCACCCCAACCTCGTCGCCACCGTGAAAGCACGCTCCACAGAAACCGAATGGATCAACAACCCAGAGGCAAAAAGCCTCCGATTCTTTCGAATCAAGCGCAACCAGTCCCCCTAAACAGCTACAGAACTGTGGGATGACTTACTTCGGTTTTGTAGTGAGCAGGAAATCATCGGTGCGGAAGGGGGAGGCGGGAAGACCTTCGTTGTTCCAGAGGTCAACGACGGGATAGTCGGCCCAACCAAACCGGACGGCGACGGGCTGTGGGACGGCGGTGCTGCTAACGATGACTTTTTTGCCAGCGATTTCAGCCTTGGCCCAATGAAACTTCTGGTCAACCCCCGCGACGGAGAAACCGCTGACCTGACCCATTCGGGTTTCGAGACCTGAACCGGTATTTTTAAATGTAACAATGGCTTGGCCTTTTTTGAATTGCACTTGGTCGTAGGTCGGCCCAGTCCAGACGATGTTCTTTTTATAAGCAATTTTTTGTGCCGCGAGAGCGAGACGGGCGCCGACGGGCTCTTTTTTGCTGGGGTGGATATCATCTTTATCACCAACATCGGTGATGACGGCTATGCCCACATTTTTCAGGACTTTGGCGGAGTAGTCTTGGGCTTCCCGGAGTTCGGCCCAATCGCTGTCACCCGGAGCGGCGGCAATCTCGACGATGGAACGTTTACGGTTTTTGTCCCAAGGAGCCAGTTGAACGGCGAGGAACGGAAGTTCCGGTTGGTTGAAATCTTGACGCCAATTCAGGATCATTTGGGCGAACAGGTCACGGTATTGCCATGCTCGGCCGGCGTTGGATTCGCCTTGATACCAGATCGCTCCGGCAATGCTGTAAGGGAGCAAGGGGGCAATCATGCCGTTGTAAAGCTCGGTGGGTTTCCAGCCGAGGCCGGGCCTGTTTCGGGTCATGGGTTTGCCGGCCGCCTTGGCTTCAGTGTTTTCTTTTTCCCATAGGGCGATGGCGTCCTTGATCTGTGCGACTTTGCCTGCATAAGAATCGAGGATATCACGTTTGTGATCAGGATTCGCGGAGAGGGCGGCTTCGCTCATCCAGACCTCCGCAGGAGAACCTCCCCAGGAGGTATGAATCAGGCCGACGGGGACACCCAGGGATTTCTGCAGTTCACGACCAAAAAAGTAAGCCACGGCAGAAAACCCTGGGACAGTCTCGGGTGCGGATACTTCCCAATGAGCTTTGACATCCTCGACGGGCGCATCGGATTTGAGCTTGGGGACACTGAAAAGCCGGAGTTGGGAATTTGCAGAGGTGCTGATGGCGGTCTCAGACTGGAAGGAAGCGCGTAATGACCATTCCATGTTCGATTGACCGGAGCAAATCCAGACCTCGCCGATCAGGACGTCTTTGACCTCAATCTGGTTCTTCCCTTGGACAGAGATTACCTCGGGGCCGCCCGCTTTTTGTTTTGGGAAGTAGACGATCCATTTTCCATTTTGGGCGGTGGTAGTGGCGATTTGGCCTCGGAAGATGACATTCACGGTCTCGCCTTCATCGGCCCAGCCCCAGATAGGGACAATTTGGCCACGTTGCAGGACCATGTGATCGGTGAAAAGGGAGTGAAGGCGGACATCAGCGAGGGCAGAAGCCGTCCACAAGATTAAAGCCGCGAGAGCACACCAAGTTGGTTTGAGTCGATGAGTAGTCATTGGTTTGATTGTTTGGACGTAAAGGATGCAATGTCAATTCGGGGATTTTAAATTCACCTAGATTTGACATTTGGCGCGACAAGGGCTTAGTTAGATGTAGCTTTTGTAACGGTGGTAAATGTCCTAGGTCGATCGACCCCAGAATCTGATGCCAAAAATCAAGCCAAGTCCCAAGAAATCTACTTCAAAGCCGAAGTATAAACGCATCTTACTCAAACTGAGCGGAGAAGCGATTGGTGGGGAGTCGGGCATGGGTATTTGCCCCGAGGCGATCCATGAGATGGCGAGTCAAGTTCGCGAGGTGAAGGAGATGGGCGTGGAAGTGGTGATTGTGGTGGGGGGTGGTAATATCTTCCGAGGGATTCAAGGGAGTGAACGCGGGATTGAACGCGTGATGGGCGACCATATGGGCATGTTGGCGACGGTGATCAATGCGCTCGCGTTGCAAGATGCGTTGGAAAAACAAGGCGTGCAAACGCGAGTGCAAACAGCCATTGCCATTCCGCAGATGGCGGAGTCCTACATTCGGCGGCGGGCGGTGCGGCATTTGGAGAAGGGCCGTGTCGTAATTTTCGGCGGTGGCACCGGCAACCCCTATTTTTCAACGGACACCACCTCGGCATTGCGTGCAGCGGAGATTGGTGCTGAGGTGATTTTGAAGGCAACCAAGGTAGACGGCATTTACGATAGCGATCCGAAAAAGAATCCGAAGGCACAGAAATTCGAGACTTTAACGTATATGGAAGCGTTACAACGGCAGTTGAAAGTGATGGATTCAACGGCGTTTTCGTTGTGCATGGATACACGCATTCCGATTGTGGTATTTGATTTTCATCAGGCGGGAAACCTAGTGCGTGTGGTGAGGGGTGAGCCTATCGGGACCACCGTCACTGCGTGATCGTTTATCTAATTCCTTCAATTTTATGCCCATGGATATCGACGAAATCATCTTCGAAGCCGAAGAGAAAATGACAAAAACAGAGCAGGTGGTAGTGCATGATTTTATCGGTGTGCGAACCGGCAAAGCATCGCCCTCACTGATCGAAAACATTCAAGTGGATGTGTATGGATCAATCATGCGGATTCGTGAGTTGGCGGGAATCACAACGCCAGAATCACGCATGTTGGTGGTTCAACCTTGGGATGCGAGCACTGTGCACGCCATCGAAAAAGCCATCCAAAAGGCGAACCTTGGTTTGAACCCCACTGTGGATAAGAAAAGCATCCGTATTGTCCTGCCCGAGTTGAGCACCGAGCGTCGATTAGAGTTTTCCAAGATCGCAAAAAAAATGGCTGAGGACGGTCGTGTCTCAGTTCGCCATGTCCGCCGTGAGGCGATGGAAGCGTTAAAAAAGGCTAAGACGGATGGTGGAGTGACTGAGGATGCGGTCGAGCATGCGGAAAAGGAAATCCAGCAACTCACGGATAGCACAATTAAAAAAATCGACGTGCACCTAGCTCACAAGGAAAAAGAAATCATGACGGTGTGAGGTAAGGGTTAGGGCGTCCACACTTTGAAGCGGGGAGATTCGATCGGATCTTGCCCGCTTTTTTGTGCTTTGATTTTCACGTAAGGTGGCAGGTATCGACAACGTTCACCCCAAGGACCCTCCGCAGGCTGAAGCGGTTCGACTAAATCAAGAACCGTAAAGCCACACCGAGCGAGGCCGCCGATCAAGTCAGACCACGTGTGCAGGAACTCCGTCATCTCAGATTCGCGTTGAAGACAAGGAAGGGTTTCCGGCAGCGGACCCGAGCGATGGTATCGCTCCCGAACCAAAAACCCGCCGGTGGCTGCCGGCAACGCATCGGCTTGGAGACTAGCGGGTTGTTTATGCTGGGCGATGTAAAGTCCGCCGGGGACTAAAACGCGTGCCACTTCACGGTAAACCTTCCCTAAATCCGGCACATAACAGGTGCTAACGGGCTGCCAGACAAGATCAAAGGCCGCATCGTCCAACGCGGTGAGGTTTTCCATGTTTCCGAGGACAGTTCTGACTGTGAGACCTTGTTCTCGAGCTACTTTCTCATCTTTTGCCAGCATCTCTCCACTGAGGTCGAACACGGTCACCACGGCACCCGCGGCCGCCATGAGAGCACTTTGCAATCCACCGCCCGCAGCAAGACAAAGCACCCGTTGACCGTGCACCGAACCGCCCATCCAGCCCTCCGGATCCATGATCGGCATCGGGCAGGCGAGGTCGTGGGCCAGGACAGAGCAGGTATGCCGCGCACCCGAACGCGCACGCTGGTCGTAAGCTAGCCGATTCCGATGCTCCCAGGAGGCTTCGTTCATGGTCGCAAGCAAAGAGGAAAAAACAACGCGAAGCAAGTGAAGCCTGTGTTACCGGAACGTTGCGAAGCCGACACCAAACCGTCGTCAAACCTAAACATTATTGGAAGGGAAGATCAG
>WBXJ01000060.1 GCA_008933045.1 Verrucomicrobiota bacterium | reverse complement strand
CCTAAGGGTGCAGGTGGTATTTTCAAACTGACAGTGTGGAACGGTAACACTGCCGACATGGCTAAAGTGGCTGCTCTCACCGAGGGCGCACCGAAACTGGCCAACTTCAAAAAAGCAGGGCCCGCTCGTTGGACCCAGGAAGTTGTTACCAAGGGGCAACTCGAAACCAGCCAGACACCCGATGGCGCGTATGTCACCGACAGCCTCACGGCTCCGTTGGAGAACCCTTGGAAACGCCGAGTCCGTTTCAGTGGTTTGGACTTTTTCAAAGACGGCAAACGGGCTGCGCTCTCGACTTGGGATGGAGATATTTGGATCGTTTCGGGGATCGATGCCAAACTGGAGAACTTGCGATGGAAACGTTTCTCATCCGGTATGTATGAGACGATTGGCCTGCGAATTGTCGATGATGTCATCTACACCTCGGGCCGTGATCAACTCACTCGATATCACGATCTCAACAAAGACGGCGAGGCTGATTACTACGAAAACTTTAATAATCAATACACTTCGACAGAAGGATTCCACGAGTTTTTGTTCGACCTCCAAACCGACAAAGAAGGGAATTTTTACTTTGCCAAAGCGGGCCCAGTTCGTGGCGGGGGCCGTGGCTTCGAGCGTATTTCCGCGAATGCCGGAACCTTAATGAAAGTGTCTAAGGACGGCAAAAAAATGGAAGTGGTCGCCACAGGATTTCGCGCGCCTAACGGTATCGGAGTCAACCCTTGGACCGGCCAAATCACGACAGGCGATAACGAAGGCACTTGGATCCCGACATGCCCAGTCAACTGGGTGAAGCCCGGTGGTTTCTACGGGGTGGAAGACACCGTGCAAAAATCACCAGTTCCAGCGTTCAATCCTCCGATGCTGTGGTTGTCCCACAACGGATGGGATAATTCTGGCGGTGGGCAGGTCTGGGTAGATAGCGACAAATGGGGCCCATTCAAAGGTGAGTTGCTTCATTGCTCCTATGGTGAGTGTGCCATTTACCTCATCATGAAACAGGATCTCGGCAACCAAATGCAGGGTGCTGCAGTACGATTGCCTGTGAAGTTCACATCCTCGGCGATGCGACCCAAATTCAACCCGGGTGACGGTCAATTGTATGTCGCGGGTCTCCAAGGTTGGCAGACCAAGGCAGTCAAACTAGCCGGTCTCGACCGTATCCGCTACACAGGCCAAACGGTGGCAAGCGTACGTGATGTCAAGGTAGACAAACGTGGAATGCACCTCACCTTCACCCAACCCGTCGAGGCGAAAGATGCTGAGGATGTTCAGAATTATTCGATCGAGACGTGGAACTATCGACGCACCTCCAATTACGGATCACCCGAAGTTTCCGTAAAGAATCCTGATAAGAATGGCCACGATAAACTCGAGGTCAGCGTTGCGAAGGTTTCCCCTGATGGGCATTCGGTGACCCTGACGATTCCTGAACTGGTTCCAGCAATGCAGGTTCAGATCAAATACAGCCTGAAATCTAAATCTGGAAAAGAAATCAAACAGTCGATCCTGAGCACGATACACGCGATTCCTTGATCCTGATTCTACCTACTTCAAAAGAAACGGCTCCATTCAGGGGCCGTTTTTTTGTACCCGTTCCAAGCAAAAAATCGGAGACTTCACGCGTAGAAAAGCTTGACGCAAATTTGAAAACCGATTGCAATAGAAAGATGAATAAGAATCTATTCGGATTGATGGCCTCCGCTGCCCTTTTGGTTTCCACCACTGGCTGTTTTCGTGGTGTGGATGGTCGGTCGCGCGTGGGAATTCCCTTCGCAAAAGATACGATTGAGAGCCGCTACGAGCGCCCTGTGCAGCAGATTTTTGACGCCGCAAAGCAGGTGCTGAGTTTCAACGGGACATTAACGGGTGAGAATACGATCACCAAAATGATCGAAGCGAAGGTGGATACTCGCACGGTGTGGGTTCGAGTGGACGAGGTTGAAACCAAAGTTAGCCGAGTCGTTGTCCAAGCTCGAAATAAAAGCGGCGGATCTGATATCGATCTGGCCAGCGAGATTGATAAGCAGATTGCTCTCCGCCTGAAGTAATCAAGAGGGTGGAACCGGACGTCCAGATTTCAACCCGATATTTTGTTCGTAAGAGCCGAGCTTAACCTCTCGGCTCTTTGCTTTTGCCTTAAACTCCTGTGCAAGACGAGCGATGCGCATTTCTGCGATCGAGGCATGCGAAGTTTTGGGAAATTGTGCGATGATTCGGGTGAGTATTCCTCGTGCTGCAGGAAGGTCACTCTCCATTTTTATATGGAGATCGGCAATTTGGTTCAGCCAACGCACGATATCCTTATCCGTTTGATGGGGAGAGGTGATCAAGTGATCCAGTTGATCGCGAGCTAAATCCAACCGCTGATAATGGTCGGCGTAGATTGCGGAAAGTTGCTCTCGGGACTCGTTGTCTCGCGGATGGATAGCTAAGTGTTGCACGAGTTGCCGGGCCAAATCCTCCGGGTTTGGAACCGAAGGTCCGGGGATGGGTTTACCGAGCAAGCCGAAGTTTTCCAAGGATGGTTTTAAAGCAATTGTGGAAACGACCGACCGATTCTGTAAAAATTCTAAGCTGGCGAGATGTGCGATTCGTTGGGCGGCCAGATGCGCCTGTTGCGAATCAGGCAGTAACTCGATAATCCGTTGCAGGAGCTCACGAGCCGCATCCGAATCCTTGTTATACTTGATTTGCCAATCTGCGGATTGATTGAGCGCGTAAGCAATGTTCTTGGGTAGATGATTCCCATGCGCAATAATCTCCTCCACAGCGGCGACGGCTTCAGGCAGGCGGTGGAGGTCATGTGCGAGGATATCCCCTTTTAACATCCAGCCCTCATAATCGGTTGGAAAATCTAAGAGCTGGTTCTCCACTTCGAGCAGTGCCCCTTCGTAAAGACCTTGTTGCCGTCTAGCGCGAGCGATCGAGTAAAAAGCGCGGGCCTCGATGACAGAATCGCCTCCGTCGTAAAGGCTCGTAATTGGTTTTGCGAACATGGCACCGATGTTGGGTGCCCAGATAATCCCCATACACAAACCGCAAACAGCACCCGCAATCGGGACAATAAATGCCGAGGCCATATCCCCACTTGGAGACTTTATCGTAACCACCAGAGCGGTGCCTGCAAAAAAGAGAGTGAGGACCCATTTGAAGATTAGCCGACCGGGGTCATCCGTCTTTTTTAAACTCCTGAATAAAAGCCATCCGGTCAACGCGAAGAACGCGATCATCATGATCAGACCGAACACGACCGAAAGGATTTTACTCATAACCCAAGTGCTTGATGCAGGAGAGTTAACAAACCCCAACCGTAGTTGTCGAGCCTCCCGAGGGAAGCCCGCGAGTTGAGTTCTAAAATCCGAACACGGCGGACTAAACAGCCAAAAGCGAGTGGATTTTTTCTGGGTCCACTTTGAGATCTTTGATTGCTTTGGCTACGGTTTTCTTCGGGATAATCCCTTTTTGGCTAAGTGCGTAAAGAGTGCCGATGACGGTTGATTCGACATCGATTTCAAAGAATCGACGTAGACGCTCCCGAGTATCGCTGCGACCGAACCCATCCGTTCCGAGCGAGAAAAGACCTCCGGGAACCCAAGAAGAAATTTGGTCGGCAACAATTTTCATGTTATCGGAGACCGACACGAATACGCCCTGTTCGTTAGCTAACACTTCCTCAAGATAGGATTTCCTGGGGGTTTCGATGGGGTGAAGCATATTCCAACGTTGGGCGTTGAGTGCATCGTTTCGAAGAGCCTTGTAGCTGGTGGCACTCCAAACATCGGCGCAAACATCATAATCACGGGCCAAAATCTCCTGAGCCTTGAGAGCCGATCGCATGATGGATCCGCTCCCAAAAATATGTGCCTTGTGTGGTTTGGTGGTATCGCCTGCTTGGAATTTGTAGAGACCCTTGAGAACTCCTGCCTCAACGCCACTGGGCATGGCCGGCATGAGATAGTTCTCGTTGTAAAGGGTCATGTAATAGAACACATCTTCCATGTCGTGGTACATGCGCTTCATTCCGTCGGCCACGATAATGGCAACCTCAAAAGAGAATGCGGGGTCGTAGGCCAGCATCGATGGGACTGTGGATGCCATGAGTAGGCTGTGCCCATCCTGATGCTGTAAACCTTCGCCGTTCAAGCTAGTGCGCCCCGAGGTTGCACCCAGCAAAAAGCCTTTGGCGCGGATGTCGCCTGCGAGCCAGATTTGGTCGCCAATGCGTTGGAAACCAAACATCGAGTAGTAGATATAAAACGGCATCATGTTCACGCCGTAATTGGCGTAAGCCGTGCCAGCAGCGACAAACGAGGAAATCGAACCGGCTTCAGTAATTCCTTCCTCAAGAATCTGGCCATCCTTGGATTCGTGATAATACGCGGGGTTGCCGATATCCACCGGCTCATACAACTGGCCTTTAGGAGAATAAATTCCGATCTGACTGAATAGCGCGTCGATACCAAATGTGCGGGCTTCATCGGGCACGATCGGCACGATCAATCGACCCACTTCCTTATGTCGAACCAGCAACGTCAGGATGCGGACGAAGCTCATCGTTGTGGACGCCTCGCGCCCGCCTTGCAGGAGTTCCTTAAAGTAATCCAATCCGGGCGTGTTCGAAGGCTTTGCACGCACCTTGCGGGCTGGGAGGAATCCGCCTAAGTCCCGACGGCGTTCCAACATGTATTTGATTTCCGGACTCTCAGGCGAAGGCCGGTAAAACGGAGTCTCACCAACCGCCTCGTCACTGATGGGAACTTGGAACCTGGTGCGAAATTCACGCAGTTCCTTCTCGTTCATTTTTTTCTGCTGATGCGAAATATTTTTACCTTCGCCCGCTTCACCCAGCCCATAACCCTTCACGGTTTTGGCAAGGATAACGGTAGGTTGACCCGTGTGTTCGGTGGCAGCCTTGTAAGCGGTGTAAACCTTTCGTACATCGTGCCCGCCTCGGAGAAGTTTTGTGAGATCGAAATCGCTCAGATGGTTGACCATCTCCTTCAGTTCCGGGTATTTGCCGAAAAAATGTTTTCGGATATAGCTGCCGTGCTCGACCGAGTATTTCTGAAAATCACCATCCATAACTTCGGCCATTCGCTTAGCGAGCAAGCCTTTGCTATCCGCTTTAAACAGTTCATCCCAGTCGGTTCCCCAGATGACTTTGATGACGTTCCAACCAGCACCTAAAAAGAGCGATTCCAGCTCTTGAATTATTTTGCCGTTGCCACGGACAGGGCCATCGAGGCGTTGCAGATTACAATTGATAACCCAAACAAGATTATCCAAACCTTCACGCACAGGCAGTGTCAAACAACCCAACGACTCGGGCTCGTCAGACTCACCGTCACCCATAAACGCCCAAACTTTGGATTCGCCGAGGGGCAGTAGATTTCGGGCCTTCAGGTAACGCATGAAACGCGCCTGATAAATCGACATGATTGGACCCAGCCCCATCGAAACTGTGGGAAACTGCCAGAAATCAGGCATCAAATAAGGATGAGGATACGAGGATAACCCTCCACCTTCAGCCAACTCCTGACGGAAATTCGAGAGATGATGCGTTTCCAAACGGCCTTCCAAGAACGCACGGGAGTAATTACCGGGGGTCGCATGACCTTGAAAATAAACCAAATCGCCTTGCTGAGTATCGTTCTGGGCGCGAAAGAAATGGTTGTATCCCACTTCATACAGCGTGGCAGACGAAGCGAACGTGGAGATATGCCCTCCTAGCCCCTTATCCTCGCGGTTCGCGGTGACGACCATCGCCATCGCATTCCAGCGGATATACGATTTCAACTTGCGTTCGATAACTCGATCACCCGGATAATCCGGCTGATCTTCCGGTGGAATCGTGTTCGCGTAAGCGGAGGAAGTGAGCGTGGGAAAATCGGGTGAATCCTCGCCGAGACGGGCCACCAATTTTGCCAAAAATTCAGCGGTGCGTTCCGTCTCCTGAGTGCTCAGAATATACTGGGCGACGAAGGCCAGAGCTTCCTCCTGTCGAGCGAGTTGCAATTGTCGCGAGCGCAAAGCTGCGTTCTTCTTCTTCGAATCGACAGTCGCGACCATGGCGGCATCGTTGGTATTTACGTTCATCTTTCCAAAAAATAACAAAGGCGGGAGGCTCAAAAAGCCTGCCGCTGAATCAAACCTTTGTGGCGAGTCGAGTTTTAGGACATTAACTACCGCTGCAAATGATAAACCGAGTCAACATCGGGCCGTTCCCACCCACCAACCCCAAACAAGATACAACAGCCTAGCCGAGTGACAAATAAAAATAACAAACCAAAACGGCACCCTCAATCCACGGCACAGGACTCATCGAAACTCAGCTGCCCCGCCAAAACGCCGCCGCCAGACCTTTCCAACCCCCCGCTTCATTCTACCCGGTGCCGGCCGGACATCCCATTTTTCGCCATTTTCAATTTTAAACCCCTCGCTTCAAAAAGTGAGGGGTTTGAAAGTCCCCATAAGTTGAAAACCTCGAACATGGTCCCAAACGCCTAGACTTTCTGGAGAGCCTCGCGGAACTCGCGCACCGTGTTTTGGTCAGGCACCGGATCGCCAGGTTCAGGAAACGCTGGAAGGAAAGGCGGTCCAGAATCTTGCACAGGGACAAGCAGGAATAAGCTGGTCGTCCACCCGGACCTTTGGGGGCAACCTCGGAAACACCCAATCAATCAACGCGTTGAGCCGTTCCAGTGGATCCTGCTGGTGGAGAATTTGCGCCAGACGTTCAGTCATGGCAAAGAAGGAAAGCTCAGCGGGGGGATGCTTTTAGGCACACACTCTTGGACGAAAACTCCGCCCTGTTTACTCACCCTTTATGTCGCTTTTTTGACCAATTGAGTTTCTGGAAGTTCCCTGAACAATGTTTTGTCCTTTCTACCATAGCGAGGTTTCCGTACAAATTAAAAAGGAATGGATCATCCTCTCCTTCGGCGTCTTTGCCAAACTGTGGAACCGACTGCGGACGCGCTACTGTCGGCTTTTCTTGATTATATTGGAGAAAAAAAGATCGAACTTTATCCAGCACAAGAGGAAGCCATACTCGCACTGTTCGATGGGCAAAACGTGATCCTTAATACACCGACGGGTTCTGGAAAATCGTTAGTGGCTGCGGCACTGCATTTTCTCTCGATTGCTCGAGGTCGACGTTCCATTTATACCTGCCCAATTAAAGCCTTGGTCAACGAAAAATTCCTCGCGCTTTGTAAGGACTTCGGGCCAGACAATGTAGGGATGATTACTGGCGATGCAACGGTCAACCGAGATGCGCCCATTCTTTGTTGCACCGCAGAAATTTTGAGTAATATTGCGCTTCAGCAAGGCGACCTCGCAAAGGTTCATGACGTGATTATGGACGAATTCCACTATTACTCAGATCGCGATCGAGGTGTTGCTTGGCAAGTGCCGTTGCTGACTTTATCGCAGTCCCGTTTTTTGCTGATCTCAGCCACACTGGGAAACCTTGATTTCTTTGCACGTGAACTCACCACGCTCACCGGAAAACCTACCGCCATTGTGCGGTCCTTGGAACGTCCAGTTCCCTTGATGTTTTCTTATACCGATTTTCCCTTAGAGAAGACCCTCGAGGAGCTGGTGCAAAACAATCAAGTGCCGGTTTACATCGTGCATTTCACTCAGATGGAAGCTGCTCAAAGTGCGCAGGATTTTCTAAGCATCAACTTCAGTTCCAAGGAGGAGAAAATCGCTCTCACCCAAGCCATCGCTGGATTCAAGTTCACAAGTCCGTATGGCCCCGAGATTGCGAAGCTTTTGCGGCACGGGGTCGGGCTTCATCACGCCGGTCTGTTGCCGAAATATCGAGTACTAGTCGAAAGTCTCGCGCAGCGGGGGTTGCTCAAAATAATTTGCGGAACCGACACATTAGGCGTTGGGGTCAACGTTCCTATTCGGACTGTGTTGTTCACAAAGCTGGCAAAATATGATGGCCACAAAACTGCATTGTTAACCGCTCGCGATTTTCACCAAATCTCTGGTCGCGCAGGTCGCAAAGGATTTGATCACATCGGTTATGTCATCGCGATGCCACCAGAACACGTGGTCGAAAACCTTCGACTGGAGCGCAAAGCCGCTGGGGATGAAAAAAAACTCAAGAAAATCGTGAAGAAAAAGCCGACGGAAGGCTCTATTGGGTGGAGTGAGGAGACGTTCCAGCGACTGATAAACTCGCCTGCGGAACCGTTGGTTTCACGATTCAAAGTCTCGCACAGCATGCTTCTCAATGTTTTATCTCGCCATTCGGATGGGTGCAGGGCGATGCAGCGACTCATACGCGCAAGCCATGAAACTATTGCCAACAAGCGATTGTTACGTGATCGCGCTTTTCAGCTTTTTCGTGCGTTGCGCGATCGGCAGATCATCGAACTCCTATCCAAGCCATCGACCACTGGAGCAAAGGTGAGGGTCAACGTGGACCTGCAGTCAGATTTCTCTCTCAACCAGACTCTCTCCCTATACCTGCTCGACACTCTAAAACTCCTTGATCCTACCCACCCCGATTACACTCTGGATATCCTGACACTTGCTGAATCTATTGTTGAAGATCCCGATATCATCCTTCGCAAACAACTCGATCAAATCAAAACCGCGCGGATGAATGAGATGAAGGCCGAGGGGATTGAGTTTGAGGAGCGCATTGCCAAATTAGAAGAGCTGGAGTACCCGAAGCCGAAACGTGAGTTTATTTATGCCACGTTCAATGAGTTCGCAGCGAGGCATCCATGGATCGGCCAAGAAAACATCCGACCTAAATCAATTGCCCGCGAAATGTTCGAGAACTTTCAGTCCTTCGCAGACTATATTCGGGATTATGAACTCCACCGTGTCGAAGGGATTCTGCTCCGACACCTCAGCGGCGTTTACAAAGTGCTGGTGCAAACCGTTCCAGAAAGTTCACGGACAGATGCGTTGGAAGAGATGATTGATTACCTCCACGCCATGCTGAAGGCGGTTGACTCCAGCTTACTTGAAGAATGGGAACGTCTCCGAGACCCCAACTTTCAATCGGACACCATCAATACTACGGAACTCAAACCTATCCTCGCTAGCCTGCCGCCCGACATCACGCGCAACAAAACCCAGTTCACCGCAGCCGTTCGCACCCGAATTTTCACCGTAGTTCGCGCCCTCGTTTCTCACGATTTAGAAAGCGTTTTGGCAAACCTCTCCAATCCGTTGGATGAGAACGGCAACGTTTGGAATGTAAGGAGAATCGAAGAACTGTTGGAATTGTATTATTTTGAGCACGATAGAATTCGGCTCGACCCGGCTGCTCGAAATCCGGCTAATACCCATATCCAGATTTTGGACGACCAGTCTGCTTGGCTTGTAGAACAGGCTCTGGTTGATACGGCGGATGAGGACAGCGATCCTTGGTCGCTCAGATTCCTCGTTGACCTCACACGGTCGAAAGCTCAAGACACCGCAGATTTACAGCTTTTATCATTTGGCTTAGTCGGAGCTGTCTTCGACAAAGAGTTACCCACGGAGGAGGTGCCATCTGATGACACAAAATAAGCCTTCCTTCTCTGAAGCGTTCAGGTTTTGGCTCAAGCTTGGCTTCATCAACTTTGGCGGACCTTCTGGGCAAGTTGCCCTGATGCATGAGGAACTCGTCGAGAAACGCCGGTGGATTTCCGAGCACCAGTTTTTGCATGCCTTGAATTATTGCATGATCTTACCGGGTCCAGAAGCACAACAATTGTCGATCTACATTGGTTGGCTCATGCACGGCATTAGGGGAGGAATTGTTGCCGGAGTTTTTTTTGTTCTGCCCTCAGTCTTCATCCTCGGTATTTTGAGTTGGCTGTATGTCAGCTATGGCAACTTGCCTTGGGTAATCGCTTTATTCGCTGGATTAAAACCCGCAGTGGTTGCCCTCGTGGCTGGAGCCGCCGCTCGCATTGGAAGAAAAACGCTACGATCGACTTCACTTTGGGCAATCTCAGCACTTTCGTTCTCCTGCCTTTTCGTCTTCCAGGTCCCCTTCCCTTGGGTGATTCTTGGTGCCGTCCTGCTCGGTTGCCTTGGCAGTAAATGGATTCCCAAACAATTCGCCCTTATCGTTCCCGCACAAGATTCAGGTGCCAATCCTACCATTCCCGCATCCACAACGACTCAATTCCTCATCGGTTTTCGTTCTCATTTCTGTCGAGTGTTGGTCGTGGGTCTCCTCCTTTGGTGGGGACCGGTCGCCTTACTAATCCTGTGGCTCGGACTCAACCATTCGATCGTTCAGGAGGCGATTTTTTTTAGTAAAGCGGCTCTCATCACTTTCGGAGGCGCGTATGCCGTGCTGCCCTATGTCTCGCAACAGGCTGTTGAAAACTATCACTGGCTGAACGCATCTCAAATGTTAGATGGCTTAGGTCTAGCAGAAACGACACCAGGCCCCTTGATCATGATTTTGCAATTTGTCGGGTTTTTAGGTGCCTATGGTCAACCGGGATCGTTGTCCCCGTCCCTCTCAGGGTTACTCGGTGCACTCATCACAACTTGGACCACCTTTCTACCCAGTTTCATCTTTATCTTTCTTGGAGCACCTTGGGTAGAACGCTTGCGAAACCAACCCTCGTTGAATGCCGCACTCTCAGCTGTCACGGCTGCGGTGGTTGGTGTCATCTTGAATCTCGGAGTCTGGTTTGGTTGGCATGTTTTTTACTCAACAAACCAAGGGGTTCACTGGTTTTCTCTACTATTCTCAGCCGTGGCCTACATCGCATTAACTCACTTCAAAGTGAACCTCCTCAAAGTCTTAGGAGTGAGCGTGATCTTTGGCTTGGTGATCCACTTATGTGGATGGTCCATCTAATTCGACCCACGCAAAACCGCTATCTTTCCTTTTTGTCTTCGATCTCACCTGCTATCTTGTCGGGCGTGACTGAGTTTCTCCAACAGATCATTAACGGTCTTGGGCTCGGAGCGATTTACGCTTTGATTGCCCTAGGTTATACGATGGTCTACGGCGTTTTGCGCTTCATCAATTTTGCTCATAGCGACGTTTTTATGGTAGGAGCTTTTTCTGGCTATTTTTTCTCGCGATTTTTTCAAACGGAATCGATTTTAGGTGGAGTTCTCGTGATCGTTCTTTCGATGATCGTTTGCGCTTTGCTCGGTATGACGATTGAACGACTGGCCTATCGTCCTCTGCGAAAAAGCTCAAAGCTCAATGTTTTAATTACCGCCATCGGAGTATCGCTCCTCCTCGAATACAGTTTCCAAGTGAAGTTGACCAAACCGTTGTTGTTTCCAGCTTTATTTCCAGTCAAGTCTTTCACCTTGCCCGGAGGAATCATTCTTTCGAGCACTCAAATCTTAGTTCTAGGAATGACTTTTGTGCTGATCATTCTCCTTCAATACATTGTTCTACACACTAAAATGGGAACCGCGATGCGGGCCGTTTCGTTTAACCCTACCGCCGCTTCGTTAGTCGGAATCAACAATGACCTCATCATTTCTTTCACTTTTGCTCTAGGGTCCGCGTTGGCAGCGGCTGGTGGCATTCTTTACGCCTTGAATTACCCCAGCATCGAACCCTTGATGGGAGTTCTTCCTGGGTTAAAGGCATTCGTGGCAGCCGTCTTGGGGGGGATAGGAAACATTCCTGGTGCAGCCCTTGGCGGACTTCTGCTGGGAGTCATAGAGACTTTCGTCAACGGAAGTCCTTATTCAACTTATACGGACGCGATTGCGTTCACATTGTTGATTTTGATTCTCATCTTTCGTCCCGCTGGACTGCTTGGCAAGGTGACCGTTGAAAAAGTTTAAGATGCTGCATCGCCCAAAAACTTTACTCATCTTTGCACTAGCCCTCGCCTTTGGTGCGAGCCTACTCACTCCTCAGCTCAACCCCTATCATCTCGATGTGATTCTAACCATTGGAATTAACATCGTTCTCGCGGTCAGCTTGAATCTTCTCAATGGATACACGGGACAGTTCTCCCTCGGTCACGCCGGTTTTATGGCGATCGGCGCGTATGGGTCTGCTGCATTTAGCCTGTTCGCAACTCCTGTTCTGTTCCCCCACGCAAACGCGTGGGTTACTCACGCCTGTTTTTTCTTCGCTCTCCTTTTAGGTGGAGTTATCGCGGCTGGAGCAGGAATCATCGTCGGAGCACCTTCGCTCCGCTTGAAGGGTGATTATCTTGCCATTGTAACGTTAGGATTTGGAGAGATCATCCGCGTCATTTTCCGCAACGTCGATTCTCTGGGTGGAGCACTGGGATTGAACGGCATTCCATTTTATACAAACTTTTTTTGGGTCGCTTTTTGGGTGATCATCACGATCTACATGGTGCTCGCCTTGGTGCATTCCTCCTTTGGCCGAGGGTTTCTTGCCGTCCGCGATGACGAGGTTGCCGCTGAGGCAATGGGAATTAACACAACGCGTTACAAAATTATCGCCTTCGTCGTCAGCGCATTTTTTGCGGGAATCGCCGGGGGGCTTTACGGCCATTTGAAGTCCTCAATCGATCCTAAAGGGTTCGATTTCATGCGGTCGATAGAGATTGTGGTGATGGTGATACTTGGAGGCATGGCCAACACACGAGGTGTCATCGTTGCGGCGATTCTGCTGACGATTTTACCCGAAATACTACGCCCCATCGCAGAATATCGCATGGTGATTTATTCCCTCTTGCTGATCATCCTCATGCTGACTCGTCCCCAAGGACTCTTCAGCTTTCGTGCTCGTCCCCAACCACCGAACAGAGCATGAATGG
>WBXJ01000059.1 GCA_008933045.1 Verrucomicrobiota bacterium | reverse complement strand
TAGTCCAACTAGGACCAATCAAACGCCTCCACCACTGATCTTACCCTCAAAACCAACACCCGAAGCATTACCTCCTCTCCACCCAGAAATGCGCACCGCTTCGACAGTTTTGGAGGCGCAGATTGCGATGTTATCCGCAGGAATTTCCAGCGGCCCTATCGACGGATCACTCGGATCACAAACTCGGGCGGCGGTGAGAGCATTTCAACTCCAACAACATCTGCTTCCCGACGGCGAGCTCAACGAAGCAACAAAGCAGCGGATGTATCTAAGCGGCCCCACCTTCACCACCTACCAAGTCTCATCCAATGACCTGTCTCGATTGATGACGATTGGCACGACGTGGATCGAAAAATCAGAACAAGAGGCGTTGGAATACGAATCAGTCTTAGAACTCGTTGCGGAAAAGTATCTCGCTTCACAAACGATGATTCGTTCGCTCAACCTCGGTGTCAACTGGACGAACATCGCTGCAGGAACGGTATTAAAAGTCCCGAATGCCGTTCGACCCGTCCAACGCGAGCGTGCGGCTGTGATCAAAATCCAACTCGGAGCCAAGTCACTCCAAGCCTTTGGAACCTCCAGCAATTTGTTGGCTCACTTCCCTTGCAGCATCGCGCAGAAAGTGGAGAAGCGACCAGTCGGTCAACTCTCCGTCGCCAAGGTTGCTCGCAACCCCAATTATGTCTTTGACCCCGCTGTCTATCCAGAATCACCGGAGGCACAAGCGATCGGCCGCAAATTAGTAATTCCTCCTGGACCCAATAATCCCGTGGGCACAGCTTGGATCGGCCTAGATCGCCCGGGCTATGGGATCCACGGCACACCTAAACCAGAGCAAGTGGGACGCACTGAATCCCACGGATGCTTTCGGTTAGCCAATTGGAACGCAGAGTTCCTATTCGATCTCGTGTGGGTCGGTTTGCCAGTGGTTGTGGAGCCATGAGCGGCAAACATAGTTGCACGTTGGAGTCGAAGGATTGGAAGCGCAAGCTGCCGCACAAAATCATCATCGGCCGACAGGAACCTGAAACGATCGAGCACGTTGCCCTCAAGTTGGTAAGTTACCTTTTTTTTTATCGCGATCGGCTTCAGATCGGAATGAATTTGCATAACGACTCGATCCCCTTCATTCCAGATCTGATCCAATTAGATTACGAACTTCGTCCAGTCCTGTGGGTACAATGCGGTGAGTGCACCGTCAACAAACTCAACAAATTAGCCGTCAAAGTACCCGAGGCAGAAATCTGGATCGTCCAACCGTCCATCGACGCAGCCAATGATCTACTGCGAGCCATGGCCAAAGCCGAACTACGCCGGAAGCGGTACCACCTCCTCGCGTTAGACCGAGAAATGTTTGCCGAGATGACCTCGTTGGTCAGGAGCCGAAATGATGTTCTCTGGGTCAGCGCTGCGATGGATCCACCCGAAATGCATTTCGATTTCAACGGGATGTGGTTCGAAATGCCCTTCGAAACTTTAGTTTTTTGATTCGTTCACCATCACGAAACTTGATCGTCAAACGCCGCGCCCAACATTACATTCAACACCTCAACTCCCTATGGAGCCGATCACTTTTTACAACCGATACACTCACCAGATCGAACAGGAGGATGTCTACGGCCTCGCATGGTTGAAATGGACCTATGGCAATCCGCTAGGCCGATTATCCCTTCACGCATTAGTGAAAAGAGCCTTCTTCTCTCGCTGGTATGGCCGACGGATGGACTCGGCCGCGAGCCGCGAAAAGATCGCACCGTTCCTCCAGAAATATGGCACCGACACCTCCGAGTTGGCCGACCCAGTTGAGTCCTATCGCACTTTTAACGAGTTTTTTTATCGAAAACTCAAACCCTCCGCTCGACCGATTTCTGCAGACCCCAACTCCATCTGCTTCCCTGCGGACGGGCGGCATCTAGGTTTTCAAAACATCTCGCAAGCCTCGGGGTTTTTCATCAAAGGCCAGCGATTCGATTTACTCAAACTCCTCGGAGATCCAAAACTCGCAAAGCAATACGAGAATGGCACCGCAATCCTTTCGCGTTTGTGCCCTGTGGATTATCACCGCTTTCACTTTCCATTAACCGGACGTGCAACTCAAACCACACTTGTCGACGGACCGCTCTATTCCGTCAACCCCATCGCATTGAGGCAGAACCTCAACATCCTTGCCGAGAACAAGCGCGCTTGGTGCCGGATCGAGTCTCCGAGATTGGGTTCCGTCCTGATGTTTGAGATTGGCGCAACCTGCGTCGGTAGTTTTGAATACACCTATCAACCAGATGCGTGGGTCGAAAAAGGCCAAGAAAAAGGTTACTTTAAATTTGGGGGTTCCTCTACCCTCACCCTATTTCCGCCCGACAGCGTGCAATTAGATTCCGACTTACTCCAACACTCAGGACAACAACGAGAATTATACGCACGCATGGGAGATCAAATGGGCAAGTGCCTCAGCTAATCGCACGCGCCTTTCCAATTCACTATCAATTTACACTCAATTCTGGCTTGCCTTCGTGCCTTGCCTTAAGCATTTTACTCGAACCCTACGGGGCGCGCTTAGCTCAGTGGTAGAGCATCACCTTGACACGGTGGGGGTCGGAGGTTCGAAACCTCCAGCGCGCACCACTTCATCCTAAAAATCCACACTCTCAACGACGTTGCCAGGCTTGGCGGTAGAGGGCTTGGAAGTCTTCGGACTGCACGGGTCTGGGATTAAATTTGGCGGTCCATTGCTGTGCGGCTTCTGCGGCTAGCATTGGAAGAGCTTCAAACGAAACTCCTGCGTCCGCCAGTGAAGGGACGAGGCCGGCTTCGTCGAGCGTTTGGCAAATCTGTTGGATTAACGCTTCCACGGCCTCTGCTACGGAGGCATCCGCGCGACTGATGCCAGCGGCCACCGCAAGTTCCGCATAAGCCTGAGCTGAAGCAGCATCCTGAGAATTGTAGCGAAGCACTGCCGGCAACATCAAACCGACTGCCTCGCCGTGGATTAGTCCAAAGTGTGCGGTCAGTGGGTTCGCGGCCGAGTGTGCGGCACCGAGCATACTGTTCTCGATGGCTAATCCGGCCAATGCGGCACCGAGCATCACTTGGCCTCGGGCTTGCATATTCATGGGATCGCGCAGGGTCAGCGCAAAGTGTTTAAAACATCGCACGAAGGCTTCTTTGGAATACTTCCAAGACAACGAGTTTTTCTCCTTCGTTACGCTCGTCTCGAGGGCATGAGCTAGCGCATCAACCCCCGTGCAGGCCGTCACGCGTCGAGGCATGGATACGGTCAAGGAAGGATCAAGCAACGCGATACGTGCCATGGCTTTAGGATCACCACAGGCCATTTTTTGATGCGTTATTTCGTCGGCGATGAGTGCGAATGATTGACACTCGCTGCCCGTGCCAGCAGTGGTGGGAATCGCGATCAAAGGCAGCATCGGGTGACGCGCTTTGCCAACGCCCCAATAGTCTTGCATGCGCCCGCCATTGGTCAGAATAAAATTGCAGCCCTTCGCCGTGTCTATCGAGCTTCCTCCACCCAAGCCGACAATTGCATCGACCTTGGCCTCGCGAGCGATCGCCACGGCACGATCCACATCGGCAGTGGTCGGGTTTTCGTGCACTTGATCATGGAGTGTCACCACCAACTGACTCGCCTGAAGCAAGTCACGGACGCGACCCGCGTGCCCTGCTTTCACCAACCCTGGATCCGTGACTAAAAGCACGCGTTTGGCTGGCAATTGGCTCGCGAGTACTCCAATCCGTTCGACCGCACCCACGCCAAAGATCATCTGGATTCGTTCGCCTGTATCGAACGGAAAACCTGCCTCCTGCGATGCAATACTCGGTTCAGGTCTGTGTGGAGTCATCATGGAAAGTCGCACGCCGTTGCGTGTTTCAACGCCAGCCTTTGAAGGGTTTTGAGGATTGCACGAACCATCGACTTGCTTAGGCCCGCTCGATCGACCGACGCTTGTAGAGGAACTCGAACATGTTACCCTCGTGCGGTTGATCCCATGAAATCTTCATCGTACTGATCGGCCCCAGATTGAGACGCTCAATCAAGGATGAATCGAGCAGTTCTTCCATAAACTTGCTATCCTTTGTGATCGCGGTGACCACAAGGGAAGGCCCGATCTGTTTGAGCATTTCTGACTGCGGAACCTCAACCACGCTGGCGTAAGGACAGAGGTACTCAGTATTTGCAAGTGGGTGTTGAAAACTATCACAACGCACAATCGTCGGGCGCAAGTAGACGCCGCCTTCGAATTCGGTGCGGCGCGGGCCATTCCGAAACGGAGCTGTCGCCTCTTCCGCCCCCGGAGTCTTGAGTCCCTCCTCGATGGCACTATCAATAAAGTCGGCCATTTTAACGTTCGCAAATCCGGAGAGCCTAGCATTCTCATCCGTCGCAGGCAGAGGAGTGATTGGCCCCAGTTTTCGACCTAACGCCTCCGCAATCTCTCGACCATATTTCGGAACCACAACCGCCGAAGCATTGATACAACTCCGACCACCATTATCCGCAATGGAGCCGGCAATTAGATCAATAAATTCAGGCCACCGTTCAATTTCGTCCGCACCAATCAAGATTTTGCTAAAGCCGGGCCCATGCACTTGGACTGCGGGATTTGTCGCGTATTGTGCCGTCGTATTGCGATCGCCAAAGATCAATGCACGCCCGCACGATTTCAAAATCTCGCCAGAACCCTCGTGATCAGTCGGGTAAAAACCAAACGCTTCCGAAGGACACCCTGCGGCGATGAAGGCTTGGATCAAGCGATAAGGTGTCCAGGGTTCCTCGCGCCCGGGCTTGATAATAACGGGTGTTTTCAGAGGAATCGCCGGAAGCCAAAGCGAATTGACCGCAGGTGAATTACTCGGCATGACCAATCCCAACGCCTGCGTTGTGGGATAATAACTCACAGGCGATCCCGATTGCTCCCCATAACCACGGTCGATTACGGATAGATCCAACCCACGAGTCAGCCCGTTGAGCACCGTCCGCATGCAGGTCAGTGCTTGGTGAATCTTCACCATATTACGCCGAACCATGACATGGGGCAGACCGCTCGTTCTGGAAAGTGTCTCCGTGTATTCTTGCGCGGATTGGGTATGCCCTTTGTCGCCTAGAGGGAGAACGCCGTTCAAAAAGAGATCACCCGCCTTGATGGAAATCTCAATGAGTTGCTCCACAGTAAAACGCTTCAAGGCGGCCCTTCCCTCGCTGATTCGCGCCAAATCCTTCCTGATAATCCCAGCGTTGACTTGACTAATGGAGACTAAAACTTCGCCATTGCGGTGATCGACCAATTGGTTTTTATCGAGGCTCTCGTAAGCCTTGCCGCGCCTTAACGCGGGCATGTGCGGTTGTGTCATGTTTTAATTATAAACCCAGCCGTGGTCGGACCGGGAATCGTTTTCAAAATCAATATTAGTTAGAACCGACTGTTTCTCTCGATCCCATATTCAGGTTTCAATGTGCGCGAGAACCTGTCCAAACGCAAGGTGCCCCCTGCCCTTTTCGGTCAAATTCCCCGTCGCAGTTTCTCAGCAAATCTCTTTCCACTGTCGAGTCCCTGACGGTAGATTCGTAACCTATGAACATTCAGGTTGCTGTAGTCTGTGATGCCGCCGCTGATTACAGCGGCAAATTAAATATTCTGGGGGCTTTCGATACTATTTTTGCTTCCTCCTTTCCAGCAACTCACCCGCAATGCGCGGTCGCACTACGCTTGGTGTTTCAACGGATCGAGGAAGGCTCCCACAAATTGCGCATGAACTTTGTCGATGCTGACGGTCGGTTTGTCATGCCGAGCATCGACATTCCGGTCGATGTCGTGTTCCCCAACGACGCCAGCGACCTCGTGCGAAATTTTATTTTCAACATTCAACAACTCAAATTTGATTCCCCTGGACAATACGCCATCGATATTGCCTTGGACGGACGACATGAAGCCTCGATCCTCCTCCGTGTCCAACAACAGTCGGGCCCACGCATCCTGCCCAGTTGAACCCACCGTGCTGAATGACGGCCTCTGAAATCATCGGGATCGCGGCCTCGGGAGTAGCTGCTGGATTGATCAATGCGGTTGCAGGCGGCGGCACCTTGATCACGTTCCCAGTGCTGCTGCTTTATGGCACCTCGCCCATTATCGCAAATGCCACCAGCACCCTTGCATTGCTTCTGGGCACTTCCGGAAGCGTTTATGGTTATCGTGCACAATTCCCCGCAGTGCGAGGTTGGTTGCTTCGGTTTTTACCTGTGAGTTTGGCTGGAGGTCTTTTGGGAAGCGTCCTGCTTCTTTATTTTCCTGAATCCACATTCAACCGGTTAATCCCATTTTTAATGCTCTTCGCGACCCTGCTTTTCTTAACCCAAGGACTGCTACGACGTTGGATCCTCCCCCATCTCGGTCAACGCGAACACACCAAGCCTTTATATGGTGCGCTCATTTTTCAATTCGGCATCTCAGTTTACGGCGGTTACTTCGGAGCAGGGATCGGGATTCTGATGCTCGCCACTATGGGGATGTTGGGCCTGTCCGATATTCATCAGATGAACGCCCTGAAGACATTCCTCGGGTCGTTGATCAATCTCGTCGCTGCTGCATATTTTGTGCAGGCTGGCCTTGTGGACTGGTCCAAGGCTGGGGTCCTCTGCCTCGGTGCGATTGCCGGCTACTTTCTCGGATCTCATTACTCGCAACGCCTTCCCCAAGCTCGCGTCCGACAATTGATCATCCTGATTGGTCTCAGCATTTCGATCGTCTTGTTTTACAAACAGTTCAGGTAGTTGACGCAATCTCAAACGGTGGACGCCGGAAGGTGGATTCGAAATAGAGAACCTTGGCCTTCCTCACTCACCACCGTCACCTCGCCTCCGTGCGCGATCACCACCGATCGCACCACACTTAGTCCCAATCCAAGCCCCCGTTGCGAACGGCTTTTGTCGCCGCGAAATAATCTCTCCCATATCCGCAACTGTTCGCTCTTGGCGATTCCCAGTCCGTTATCCTGAAACTCAACAACGACGTTTTGTTTTTCTTGGTGAGTTCGGATCGAAATCTTTCCGCCATTCGGCGTGTACTTCAGCGCGTTATCCAGCAAGTTTGCGATGACTTGGCGCATCCTGACTCGATCAACTTTTGCAGTGCAATTTTCACCCAAGAATTTTTTAACGATAATTTCCTTATCTTCAGCCACACACTCGTAAAGCTCCACCGCCTCGTCGATCAATTGGCCCATATCCGTCAACTCGAGATGCAAACGCATGACGCCCGCTTCGGCCTCGGCCACATCCAGCAGCGTGGTGAGCATCGTCAACACTTTATCCGATTCTTCGAGGCATTCTGAGAGTGCTTCCTCAGCCTGGCCGGGTCGCGCTGCCGCCCCCAACCCCTCCTCAGCAATCCCACGCAACCGCGCCAAAGGGGTTCTCAAATCATGCGCCACGTTATCCAACGACTCGCGCATGCTGCGAATTAAGCCCTGATTCTTTTCCAGCACGCGATTGATGACTTCCGCCAGTTCATCCAACTCATCCTCCACCCGTCGCACCGGAACACGTGCACCTAGGTTCCCCGTGTCTACAATGGACTTGGCGGTCGCAATAATTTGACGCACCGGTCTCATCGCTCGGTT
This sequence comes from Verrucomicrobiota bacterium, assembly GCA_008933045.1. Taxonomy (GTDB): domain Bacteria; phylum Verrucomicrobiota; class Verrucomicrobiia; order Limisphaerales; family SXQI01; genus SXQI01. The sequence continues at coordinate 5,200 of WBXJ01000059.1, read as the reverse complement.
CGAGAGCAGAACTCCTCCCATAATTCCTAAGATTACTATCGGCACCATCACACTCAGGAATAGATTACGAAACGGTCGCAGTAAGATGTCACGATTATTGGCACTTCGACCAACCTGCAACCAGTTCCCATCAGGCAGGCGCAACGTCGTCAAAAGGAAATCTTTTTCCTCGTCCTTCGGGATACGAAGCGTCGCCTCTGCTTCGATCTTCAAACCCGCCTGACGCACGTTGAAAGTGACCCACTCATCAGGCGCGACCACCAAGACGTTATTCTGCAGAATATCCGCTAGCCGCACGTAGTATTTTGATTCATGCCCCTCACGATCGAGGTAATCGCCCAAACCCCTCGGCCCTCCGGCTCCATAAACCGTGAACAATTCCTTAGATCGAGCCAAAACCACCTCGCGATCCTTACGCTCCATCGCAATCTGCAACCCGATATACATCACCAAGAATAAGGCCGCCGCACTCAGGATGAAAACGCTCGCATACCACAGGTTGAGACGAAACCCAATCGTCCGAAGCCTACGACTCCAACCCCTTTCTTCCTGTGGCTTCAACATAGTTCAAGGCGGGCTATCGGCTCTCAAGGAATATCCGACCCCTCGATGAGTCTGGATCATTTTAACGCCGAATCCTTTGTCCACTTTCGTTCGCAGCCGATGCACTAATACATCCACAATATTAGTTTGCGGATCGAACCTGTAATCCCAGATATGCTCGAGCACCATCGTCTTGGTGACCACTCGGCCTGCATTCCGCATCAAATACTCGAGCAACCCGAATTCACGCGCTTGAAGGTCGATCCTGCGCCCAGCACGCGATACCTCGCGCGTCAACAAATCTAGAATCAACTCGCCCAACACAAGCCGAGTGGGTTCGGTGCTTTGAGTGGTTCTTCGGAGCAATGCGTGAACCCGCGCCTGCAATTCGGCGAACGCGAACGGTTTGGTCAGATAATCGTCCCCTCCCGCCTGCAACCCGCGCACCCGATCTTCCACCGTCGCTTTCGCACTCAGGAGGATCACGGGCACATTGAACTTTTCCGCACGAATCGTTTTGAGAAGTTGTAGTCCATCGAGTTTTGGCAGCATGACATCAATGACCGCAGCGTCATAGGGCGCAATGCGCACCATGAGCAATGCCTCCTCGCCATCCATCGCATGGTCCACGGCATATCCCTGTTGCCTCAAACCGTTGACGATAAACGAGGCGATCTTTTTGTCGTCCTCCACCACAAGAATGCGCATGTCTCCTATCATCACCAAAGTTCGCATCCTGTTCAACCTCGGTTCAGAGGCTACGATTTCATCCCCTAACAAGGTGTGCATTAAGTTTTAAAATTTCTGAAGGGATTACAACCAAAAGGTTTATCCAGCGTGGGGTGCGTCGATGACTAAGTAGCGTGTGCTCCCTCGGCTCCAAATGCGGAGTAGTGTGGATTTCTCCTTCGACTTTTCGCTCACCGCAACTGCCTCATTCGCCGTCCTGACCATGGTGCGATTGATCTCTAGGATGACATCTCCTTCACGCAATCCCACGTCGAATGGAACCGAGTCTTCCTTCACTCGCGTGACTAACGCCCCACTAACCTCCTTCGGTAATCCCAATTCTTGCCGAATATCACGATCCACATCTCCCACGGTCACTCCATCCAATGGATCCATTCGGTGACCATTTGAATCTTCCGACCCTCGGGCAGCCAGTTCGTTCCGTGGCATTTCTCGGAGTGTCACTTGAATATTTTTGCGTTTACCATCCCGCATAATCTCAAGGTTTACAGGTTGATTAGGCGCAGTTTGCGATACTTGCAATTTCAGCAGCCGACTCTCCTTGACCCGCTTGCCGTCGAAACCAAGAACCACATCCCCCGGCCTCAGTCCTGATTCCTCCGCCGGGCTTTTTGGAGAAATCTCCGCGACCAAGGCACCCCCTTGATCCTTCAATCCAAACTCGCGGGCTAACGCAGGGGTCACATCCTGAATATGCACCCCCAAAAACCCGCGTACCACTCGTCCGTAGGTCACAAAGCTCTCCATCACATGACGAGCCAAATTGACCGGAACCGCAAAACCAATACCCTGATTCCCTCCAGTTTGACTCAGGATCGCGGTATTGATTCCAATCAATCGGCCTTGAGCATCCACCAGCGCACCCCCAGAGTTGCCTGGGTTGATCGCTGCATCGGTTTGGATGAAATCTTCATACTCCATCCCCAACGTCGCCCGCCCCGTCGCACTCACAATCCCCGTGGTCACCGTTTGCCCAAGACCAAACGGATTGCCTAAGGCCAATACCACATCGCCGACCTCGATCTTGTCGCTGTCCGTGATCGTGACAAACGGTAAATCATTAGCCTCAATTTTTAGAACCGCGATATCCGTCTTAGCATCGGTTCCAATCACCTTAGCTGTGTATTCCTCACCGCCTTCGGACAGCGCGACCTTCACCTCGTCCGCATGCTCTACCACGTGATTGTTCGTTAGAATATAACCATCCTTCGAAACGATCACCCCTGATCCCAGCCCGTGCTGTTTCATTTTTCGACGAGGCATTTCGGAACGCTCCGGCCCGAACGGATTGAAAAATCTCCCACCATCCCCATTCAGTTCGGCAGTCGTAAACACTTTCACGACGCTGGGTGCAACTTTTTTTACGACTGGTGCCAAACTGTTACTTAATTTTCCGTCGCGACTGACTGCCGCTTCATCAATCTGGAATTTGACTGCAGCAGTTTTTTGATTGTCCTTGGCTTGGGTATTCCTCCAACCGAATTGCAAACTGGCCGTAACCAATGCTGCGACGATGAGGGCCCCACGAACGCGATCTGCGATTAATTGAATTCTGTTCTTCATAAGCAAAATGATGTGACTATTCTCTGACTCTCTTGCATCCAACTCACATGACCACATTGCCGCGTCACCCTGACACACACATTTCTTCCGCATTACATTTTCGTAATGCACTCAACGCAACCTTCGCTTGGGGTTGGCTGATCTTGCTGCTCCTAACGCCTTGGAAAGCTATGAGCGATCCCTACCCTGTCGCCGCAAGCAAGAAAGGTCTCCAAGTCCAGATGGTTGATGACGCGCTCGCTCTGGGGGTCAAACACGCCGCCCTGAACTGTAATCTCTCTGACCTTCTTGATCTGAGCAAAGCCACCCAATCCATCCCCCATCAATGGCAGGGCCGCGCCTACAGTTTTCATGAACCCGCCATCTCTCGCCTTGATCAACAGATTAAGCCTCTCGCCGACGCAGGTGTGCTGGTCTCGCTCATCATCCTTGTCTATGAAAGCAGCCAGCCTGAACTCAACAAACTCCTCCTTCATCCTAGCTACGACCGCACCGCGCCTAATCACCTCGGCGCATTCAATACAGTCACAGAAGACGGGCGTGGGGCCTTCCAAGCCTGTCTCAGCTTCCTCGCGGCACGTTATGGTTCAGCTAAATCGCCGCACGGTCGGGTCGTGAACTACATCATCGGAAACGAGGTCAATTCTCATTGGTTTTGGAGCAACATGGGGCGTGTTTCGATGGAACGATTTGCCGATGCGTATCTTACCAGTGTCCGCGCAGCCCACGATGCAATCAAGGTTCACGATGCCACCGCCCGAGTGTTCGTTTCCCTCGAACACCATTGGAACATCCACTACCCGGGCGGTGACGAAACCCAAACCTTTGCTGCCCGACCATTCCTCGAATATTTCGCTCGTGAAGCCAGAAAAGGAGGGGATTTTCCATGGCATGTCGCGTTTCATCCTTATCCAGAAAACCTCTTTGAACCCCGCACCTGGCTCGATAAATCCGCGACTTTTGAAGAGTCCACTCCTCGTATCACCTTTCGTAACCTTCCACTCTTAACCCGATTTCTGGATAAGGCAGAACTTCAATACGATGGTCAACCACGACGCGTCATCCTCAGTGAACAAGGTTTTCATGCAAAAGCCGGCGCTGAGGGAGAGTTGCTACAAGCGGCTGCCTACGCTTACGCCTACAAGCAAGCGGAGGCCCTCCCAGGCATTGATGCCTTTATCCTTCACCGCCACGTAGACCATTCGCACGAAGGCGGCCTGAATCTAGGATTATGGGAACGTAAACCTGACAGCATCGCCACCCCGGAGCGTCGCCGAAAAATCTACGAAGTATTTCGCAACGCCGATACTTCTAATCAAACAGACGCCTTTAGGTTTGCGCTTCCCCTAATCGGCTTAAGTTCGTGGGATTCATTAAAGGAGCAAGGCATCTCTAAGCCCTCGGCGAAACCCTGAGGTTTTCGCTGGGTACAAACAAAAACCCCAGAGTAGGAGAACTACTCTGGGGTTGAGATTAGCTGTGTTAAAGAGAACTACGGCTTAATGAGCGTGGAAACCTCGATAATTTCGTCCTTCTTAACCTCAACGACCGTGACTGGCGGTGGGGTGACAGTCTTGCGCTCGACGATTGGGTCCTCCGTGAAGAATGCCTTGGGAGACTTATCATAACCTAATCCAGGATCGGTGATCACCACCTTAATGTCACCGTTTGGATTGAGGATTAGCTTTCCGTTTCCATCCGTCATGACAACGGCCCGAGCGGTTGTTCCGTTTTTGTCGTTCGGTTTCTCCACTAACAATTCGTATGTTTTGTTAGGCTCGTAGGTGAAGGACTCTTTAGGGGCTTTTAAGGTGATGGATTCAACAATTCCGCCTTGTTGTTTGTCGATTTTTGCCTCAACTTTGGGCTGAACAATAATCTTGTCCTCAACTTTTGCGATCTCGATGATTGCTTTAACCTCTTCCGTAATCTGCGGAGGGGGTTCGATCGTTATTTTCGGTGGCGAGGTATATCCATACCCAGGATCGATAACAATCAGACCAACGATTTTTCCATTATCATCCAAAACAGCCTCAATTTTTGCCGCGCGAATAGTCGGTCTGCCATACTCATCCGTATCATCGGTTCCGCCTCTGGGTACAAGATCCAGCCTAGCATCGTTATAGGCATATTTTACATTAGGCTCAGAAACCGTGACCTTAGGGGGTTCAACGAAAACTACAGCCGCTTTTGCGGGTTCGGTCGCTGTCGCGGCAGTCGCTTTAGTCACTGTGATATATTGCGCTGCGCTTTCCGTGTCGAAAACAATGTCCTTAGTAGTGCTCAGACTGAACAGTTCTACGGTTTTATCGGTTTTAACCTCAACTCCATTAACCACCGTCGT
>WBXJ01000058.1 GCA_008933045.1 Verrucomicrobiota bacterium | reverse complement strand
TCTCGATCGTCACCGTAGATTTGCCCTTCTCCCGAAGTGCCGCATTGTAAGCTGCAATGATTTTGGAAAGGCTTTCTCCAGTTTTCACCTTGTGCTTGAAGAAATCTCCCTCCACCTCCGAAACCTCCGACTTTTGAGTCGGCGCACGGGGAATTAAGGGCGGAGGCGCAGAAGCTGCGATCTTGGCCAACTTCTCCATCCGCTCGATCATCATCCTATTGTCGCCCTCCCGCTTGCGATCCACCTCTTGGATTTTCTCAGCGAATTTCTTCAACTCCTCCCGCGATGCCAGATTTCCCAATGCCTTCGATTGTTCCTCACGCAACTGTTCCCGCAACGCGTGTATCTCCGTACTTTGCTCCGTAGATTTGCGTGATAGAAGTAAGTTTGCCTCCTGCAACTGTTGAACCAATCCTTCCAAACTTCGGAACCGTTCCTCAGTCTCCTTCCGCTCATGAATTGCCGCCGCCTGCGCCGCCGCATCCTGTGCTTGCAACTGCACCCCAGCCGAAGTCAACGTCAACCACGCCAAGCCCGCTGCTAAAAATTGCTGTTTCATGCGTTCCAACTTAGGAATGTTCGACCCCAGTCGCAAGCGTGAACTCCCCGTCACTTATTCACGGCTTATACACAATTCCAACAACTCCATCGCTAAGGGTCAACCCTTTTTCATAAATTTGAAACTATCGAGAAACCATAACCGGCAACCCGGCGGATGGCGATGACCTCCTCGGCGATGCCTACGAATACCTGATGCGCCACTTCGCCACCGAGTCCGGCAAGAGCAAGGTCCAGTTTTACACCCCTGCGGAAGTCTCGCGCATCATGGCCCAGATCGTTGGCGTCGGAACGGCCAATGACTCCAAGCAGACCATCTACGATCCCGCGTGCGGCTCTGTTTCGTTGCTGCTCAAGGCTCACGACGAAGCCAAGCAACCTCAGTATCGTAGCGACGGCTCTGCGGTAGCGGCAACGGAGTGAGAGCACCAACGCCGTCCCGAACACGTGGCGACCACCACTTTCCAAGCCATCATGAAGCAATTACACAACACCCGATCCCTTCACTTGGTCTTTGCCACCCGTCCTTCACTCAAAACCCTCTCATGAATTGGCACTGCTATTATTAAAGGAAATTGGGCTTTACTTTAATAACGTGAAACCTTATTCAAGTTTCGCAGCATGAACCGAGACGCCACCGGAACCTATCGCATCACCACCACGGTGAGTGAAAAGGTGCGTGCTTTTATCCCGTCGCCGCTCCCGCCGGTGCCGCCGCTTGAAATTGGCGGAGCGCGGCAGTTGCTGCTGGAGCGAGCCACCCTAGCGATCGGTCGGCTGGACAGCATCAGCACCCTGCTTCCGGACCCCCACCTGTTTCTCTACTCGTACGTCCGCCGTGAAGCCGTGCTTTCCTCGCAAATCGAAGGGACGCAATCCTCCCTTTCCGACCTCCTCCTCTTTGAATTGAACGAAGCCCCCGGCGTCCCCGTTGACGACGTGGTGGAAGTCTCCAACTACATCGCCGCCTTGGAGCATGGCATGACCCGACTGCGCGAAGGTTTTCCACTGTCTAACCGCCTGTTACGGGAAATGCACTCGACCCTCATGTCCAAGGGACGCGGCAGCGAAAAACAGCCCGGCGAATTCCGCCGCAGCCAGAACTGGATCGGCGGCACCCGACCGGGCAATGCGCACTTTGTGCCTCCGCCACCGGAGGAGGTGGAGGACTGCATGGGTGCTCTGGAGCGTTTCCTACACGATGACACCAACGGCCTGCCCGTCCTGCTCAATGCCGCGCTGGCCCACGTCCAGTTCGAAACGATCCACCCGTTTCTGGATGGCAACGGACGTCTGGGCCGCCTGCTCATCTCGCTTTTGCTGCACCAGGGCGGATTGCTCAGTCAGCCTTTGCTCTACCTCTCTCTCTATCTCAAAAAGCATCGTTCCACCTACTACGAACTTCTTGACCGAGTTCGCCACGACGGCAACTGGGAGGCTTGGGTGGATTTCTTCCTAGAAGGCGTGGAGCAGACCGCACGCAGCGCGGTGCAGACCGCACGACGGCTGGTGGATCTCTTTGAGGCGGACACCCGCCGCGTCCAGCAGACGGGCCGGTCTGCAGCCAATTCCATGCGCGTTCTGTCTGCCCTGCGGCAACGGCCAGCACTCAGACTCAAGAATCTGTGTGAGCATCACGGTATGACCTTTCCGACCGCCACCAAGGCCATTCAATCTCTCTGCACTCTTGGCATCGCTCGCGAACTCACCGGCCAACGCCGCAACCGCGTTTTCGTTTACGACGCCTACCTCGCCATCCTCAGCGAAGGAGGACAACCTCTGTGAGGACACTCCTGACCGCCAGAACCCGCCTCCCCAGCTTCAAAGGCGAGTGGTTGACAAAACGATGGGCGAGATTTCGAGGCTCTATCAGCCTCTCACAATTTCGGCCAATCTTTTCAGCGAGTCCGTTTTATCGACACCGGCTCACCCAACAAAAGCTGGCCCGATATCACCATTTCTCTGGGGCTGACTTTCTGGGTGATTCGTGGTAACTCTCCGCCCGCAGTTGTCTTTACCTTGTGCCCTCTGTCCTCGAAATACTCAAATTGAGTTCGGAATTCCTCGCCAAACGCGAAGTGGAATCCCCGCGCCTTCAGTCCGAGCTGATGCTGGCGCACATCCTTCAGATGCCCCGCCTGAAACTTTACCTTAATTTTGAAACGGCACTGGACACCTCTCAAGTTGACCAGATGCGGGCATTAGTTCGGCGTCGAGGTCAGCGTGAGCCCTTGCAACATTTGCTAGGAACCACTTCGTTTTGCGGGTTGGAAATTAAGACCACCTCCGCCGCGCTCATTCCACGCCCAGAAACTGAATTGCTCGCTGAGAAAGCTTGGACCTGGCTCAAAGGCCGTTCGGTTCCCCGCTTTCTTGATTTTGGCACAGGCACCGGCTGCATCGCCATCGCTGTGTTAAAAAATGCACTGGAGTCACGGGGGATCGCGCTCGACATTTCGACCTCGGCTCTCGCTTTAGCAACAGAGAATACTGAGTCGCACCAGCTTTCAGATCGACTTGATCTCGTGCTCGGTAGTGGGTTTGAGGCGCTTGATTCGGCTCTGCGCTTTGACCTGATTATTTCCAACCCTCCTTACATTCCGACGGCAGAAATCGCGACGCTTCAAATCGAAGTGAAGGATCACGATCCATTGAGCGCGTTGGATGGGGGAGCTGATGGGTTGGATTTTTACCGTATGCTCGCCATGGAAGCCACCGCACGATTGCAGCCCAAGGGGCGGCTCATGCTGGAGTTCGGCGACGGCCAAGCCAACGCCCTAAGCGAAATCTTTTTACAACACAACTGGATTGTCGAAAGCGTGGATCTTGATTACAGTCAACGCGAACGAATACTCTTGGTCACGCCTGCATGATTGCAGGTCGCCCAGAAGCACCTAAAACTAACCTTCCCCGATCACCCAATTCTCATGGACAGTCTGCTTATCCGAGGCGGAGTTCCGTTACACGGCACCGTGCTCATCAGCGGTGCGAAGAACGCTGTGCTCCCGATCATGGCCGCCACGTTGCTCACGTCAGAAAAATGCGTGATTCATCGAGCCCCCAAGCTCACCGATGTGACCTTCATGGGTGACATTCTCAAATCACTGGGTGCGGAAGTGGAGGTCGAGGAAAACACGATCACCGTGCAAGCGGCGAGACTGACGGGCACGGGGGATTACGATCTGATCCGGAAGATGCGCGGATCCCTTTGTATTCTGGGCCCCCTCCTTGCGCGATTACGTCATGCTCGAGTCTCACTCCCCGGAGGTTGCGTGATTGGCTCGCGACCTGTCGATCTTCACCGCAAGGGACTTGAAGGTCTGGGTGCTAACATAAGGATCGAAGGCGGCTACGTGGTTGCCACAGCACCGCAACTGATCGGTGGGGATATTTTTCTCGGCGGCCGCGCCGGCCCCACCGTTCTAGGCACCGCCAACGTGATGATGGCTGCAACCCTCGCTCAAGGAACCACCGTCATCGAAAGTGCCGCCTGTGAGCCGGAAATAATCGACCTCGCCAATTTCCTGAATGCCATGGGGGCGAAAATTACCGGTGCCGGCAGCCCAACCCTCCGCATTCAAGGCGTCGAACAACTCCACGGAGCCGAGCATGAGGTCATCCCTGACCGCATCGAAGCAGCCACTTTTGCGATCGCCGCCGCCGCCACCGATGGCGAGATCACTCTCAAAGGCGCACGCCCGGATCACTTTGGTGCAGTCATTGATAAACTGCGGGAAGCGGGGGTAAGAATCGATCGAAGCGGCCCAGATCTCATCGTTAAACGTGGCTCCGAACTCAGGCCCGTCGATGTCACCACGATGCCCTACTCCGGTTTTCCCACCGATGTGCAGGCTCAGATGATGGTGCTCATGGCATTGGCGCAAGGCACGAGCATCATGACGGAACGAATCTTCGAATCCAGATTCATGCATGTGAGCGAATTAGCGCGTCTGGGAACGGATATTGCCATCGAAGGCCCCAGCGCAATCGTTAAAGGAGGCCGCCCGATGAGCGGCGCTCCTATCATGGCCAGTGACCTCCGAGCTTCTGCTGCTCTCGTCATTGCGGGAATGGTGGCCAGCGGTGAAACTCTGGTGAACAGGATTTATCATCTTGATCGGGGTTACGAAAACATTGATACGAAACTCAAGCAGTTGGGGGCTAATATCGAGCGAGTACAAGAAATGTGAAAGTCGTCATCTCCATCCTAATCGCGCTGGGGCTTTTCTACGCAGCGAAGAACCTCATGGGGAAGTACGATGAGATCACGAAGAAAGGGCGAGGCGAGATTACGGCGGCCGCCGTAGCTCCCGTTCAACTGACTGGCCTGCCCGAACGCTTAGAACCCTTGCTCGCAGACGCCCAACGCTCAGGCCATCAAGCCTTTAAGGCGTTTCTCGATCGTTACCGCACAGCCATTCAGGATCCGAGGCTAGGCGACCTGCAGCTCGACTACATATTGGCTGTCAGCCGTTCAAACCTCTCCGAGGCCAGGCAGGTTTTCGCCGAGGTCCAAGCCCGCACCCCGCTGAGTTCACCTCTCTATCCGAGAGTCAAACGGTTGGCGAATTCTTACCAATAGCCTTGGATAAAGCCCACCGCCTTGCAAACTTTTGGAAATTTACAGCTTGTCAAACGCCCCCTTCAATGGAACTATCCACGACCTTTGTATGAAAACAGACCTCCATCCAAATTATCAGGATGCTGAAATCCGTTGCGCTTGCGGCAACGTGATTCAGACGCGCTCAACCCGTAAAAGTGTTTTGATTGGCATTTGCAATCTCTGCCATCCCTTTTACACAGGCACTCAAAAATTTGTCGATACGGCTGGCCGCGTCGATAAGTTCCAACAGCGCTTGATCAAGACGCAAGCCGCGCAAGCGGCTGCTGCTGCGACCAAATCCGCGAAGAAAAAGAAGTAGTCTCGATTTGACGACCGCCCGTCAGACGCTTTTGTCTGGCGGGCGGTCTGCTTTTCCATGGGCGCACTCGACCTCAGGCCCCATATCGAACGGTTTGCCCGCCGCTTTGCCGAGGTGGAAAGCGGTTTGAGCGATCCTCATGCCTTTGACAATCCTCAGAAGGCGCAGGAACTCTCCAAGGAATACGCACGCCTCAAAGATTTGACGACCTACGGCACCGCCTACCTTAAAACCGTGGCGGACCTAGCCGAGAACCAACAACTCGCAGACACGGAGACGGCGGAATCCGAACTAGGGCAAATGGCCCGCGAGGAGATAACCCGACTGCAAGCCCTGGAGCAACGTCTGCAGTTCCAGTTACAACAAGGCATTCTGCCACCCGACCCCACCGACTCGCGTAACACCATTATCGAAATCCGCGCCGGAGCAGGAGGTTCGGAATCGGCCCTCTTCGCCGCCGATCTCTACCGCATGTATTCTCGATATTCCGAGGGCCGGGGGTGGAAGATCGAGACCCTGGATTCAAGTGCCTCTGACCTAGGAGGACTCAAGGAAGTGATTTTCAACGTCACCGGTCAGGATGTTTACAAACTGCTGAAGTATGAAAGCGGAGTCCACCGTGTGCAGCGCGTTCCCGCCACGGAAGCGCAGGGACGCATCCACACAAGCACCGCGACGGTAGCTGTGCTGCCCGAGGCGGAAGAAGTGGATATCGAGATCAACCCGAACGATTTAGAGATCACAACTTGTCGAGCGTCCGGCCCGGGTGGTCAGGGGGTCAATACCACCGACTCCGCAGTGCAGATTCAACATAGGCCTAGCGGCTTGACCGTCCGTTGCGCCGACCAACGTTCGCAACAGAAAAATAAGGCACGCGCCATGACGGTGCTCCGTTCTCGGTTGCTGGAGAAGAAAGTGGCGGACGAACACGCCAAATACGCCGCCCAACGAAAAGCTCAGGTCGGGACGGGCGAACGCAACGAACGTATCCGCACCTATAATTTCCATCAGAACCGAGTCACCGACCACCGGATCGAGCTGACTCTTTATAATTTGCCGACCTTTATCGAAGGTGCCATCGACGCGATGATCGAACCGCTCATGGCAAATGATTTGAAGGAAAAATTAGCGGCGTTGGAACTTTAACCATTTATGATTCAGGGAATTGTTTTTGATTGTGACGGCACCTTGGCCGACACCATGCCGTTGCACTGGATCGCTTGGAATCGTATCGCCACTCGCCACGGCCTCCATTTTCCCGAGGATCGCTTTTACGCCTTGGGGGGAGTGCCATCCCGCGACATTTTAAAATTACTCAGCCGCGAGCAAAATATTGCTCTCGATCCGATTGCGGTTTCAGCAGAAAAAGAGGACGAGTATTTACCCATGCTCGCTCAGGTTCAGCCAATCGAAGCGGTCGTGAGCGTGGCTCGAGCGTATCATGGAAAAATTCCGATGGCGGTGGCTTCGGGTGGACAAAAGCCAATCATCGAACAGGTGCTCGTGCATCTAGGCATCCGTCATTTGTTTGACGCCATTGTGACCAGCGAGGATGTCACCCAGCAAAAGCCCGCACCTGACATTTTCCTTGAAGCCGCACGCCGCATTGGGATTGCTCCGCAGTTGTGCCGAGGCTATGAGGACACGGACTTGGGAATGCAGGCGATCATCGCCGCAGGTATGGAAGCGATTGACGTGCGACTACTGCTCAAGCAACCAACCCGTTGGAAATAAATTTCCGGTGGCACTTGCCACCTCGGAAGTCCGTGCTTATTGTTTGAGGAGGATTTCTTTGAAAATGAGGACTTTAACATTCTTGGCCATCGCGGCCGCCACCTGCATCGCAGGGTGGGCACAAGCGGTAACGACCCCGACGACTCAACCCGGCCTGATTTTGAGCGAGTTTGTGGCGAATAATCCACCGACACGCTCAAGCCACGCGTCCACGATTATTGAGTCTCAGGACACGTTGCTCGCGGCTTGGTTTGGTGGCATTGCCGAACGCTCGCCTGATGTCAGCATCTACCTTTCACGGAACGAAGGCAAAGGTTGGTCCGAGCCAGTCGAAGTCGCCAACGGAATTCGGGAGCAAAACAATTCGCGGTTACCCACGTGGAACCCAGTCCTTTTCAGGGCCAAGGATGGTCCTCTCTATCTATTTTATAAAGAAGGTCCCTCACCGTCGTCTTGGTGGGGGCTTGTGAAAACATCCGACGACAATGGCAGAACATGGTCTAAATCCAAACGTCTCCCAACGGGAATCTTTGGGCCGGTTCGCAACAAACCTGTGGAGCTCAGTGATGGCACAATCCTGTGCGGCTCCAGTTCGGAGAATGAAGGCTGGCGTATCCACATGGAGCGAACTAAGAACCCGCTGGGCATATGGGCACGCACCACAACACTCAATAACCCACTCGATGCCGGTGCCATCCAACCCACGATCCTCGACTGGCCGGGCCAACCACTCCAGATTCTTTGTCGCAGTAAAAACGGCAGCATCCTGAGCACCACCTCAGACGATCGGGGCTTCAAATGGCATCGCGTCGTTCGCACCGAACTACCCAACCCCAACAGTGCCATTGATGCCGTCCTACTACGCGATGGTCGTGCTTTGCTGGTTTACAACCATTCCGAAGACAATCGGCACGTCATGAATGTAGCGGTCTCCAAGGACGGCCAACATTGGGCCGCTGCGCTGACTCTCGAAAGTGATCCCGCCTCAGAGTTCTCCTATCCAGCCGTAGTTCAAAGCAATGACCGGATGGTTCACATCACCTACACGTGGAAGCGTGAGAAAGTGCGTCACGTCGTGATCGATCCAAGTCTCCTGGTAACCCAGCCGATTGTGGATGGTCAGTGGCCCCAGTAACGCGGCTTAGAATCGATAGGACAGACCGACGAAAGGATTGAGATCATCCGCCGAGTCCGTCAGTCCAAAATTCACCCCGACATCGAGCTGGATGTTGGGCGTCAAACCATAGGTCAGCCCTAAGTCCAACGTGCCGACCCAGTCCGCATCCCGCTCCGAGCTGACGGCAGTGAAGAGTTCCATGTAGCCTCTCAACTTTCCGATGAGGTGATGGCTGAGCGTGGCACTGTTGATGAATTCTACGTGGTTGCCAGCCCCATCATCGTTCCGATTGAAATCAAATTCTGTCATCAACCCAAGGCTGAACCCAGCCGGCAAACCGACCGCGAACGGAATAATCACGCCCCCTTCGACACGATCGTTCGCAAGTTGGTCCTGATTAGTCGGGAATTTCAGGAAAGGCATGACAGCCAACGCGGTTGATCCCTCATCGTTGCCCCAGAGGTTGATCTTTAAACGAGTAGTGATATCTCCAAAGCCATTTTGACGGATCGGAGTTCCTGTCAAATTGTCACGGGTGCGAATGTGTCGGTAGGTCTCAACGACAGTCTGAAGGTCAACGCGATTACACAACCCGACCTTGAGATTCATCGGCGCAATAGCCCAGTCATCCACCCTGGTAGCAGAATCGTGGTTGTACGAATAACTTACTAGATCGCTCTCAATCTGGAAATGCCCCGCATCCACCGTGTAAGGACTCTCGGTTTTGTCTGGCCGATCCGTGGACATTTCCCGCATGAGTTGATCCGGTGTCGGATTGAATAAAGTGAACGAACTTTTATCCACAGCGACCCCTTCGGCACGAAGTGCCAACGGTAAAACAACGCAACCGAGGAGTCGGAACCCGATGAAGGAATTTCTCTGATTTAATTTCAACAGCATGGTCAATATTACAGCGCGAAATTGAATTCTCCCATTCAAACTTTCCAGGACTTTTGTTTTCGATTCATTTCTCTTTGACACAGGTCCGACCTTCGTTAGCCTGTGTGGACGCATTATGAGACTCGGCATTAATACATTTTTGTTCACCTCTCCGTTTACTAACGAGAGCACATCACTCTTCTCAAAGTTTAAGAAATGGGGATTTGAGACGGTAGAAATTCCTGTGGAGGATCCCTCCCATATCGATCCCGCGCATGTGAAAGCAGAGCTGGATAAGAACGGTTTAGTCTGCGGCTCAGTCTGCGCTTGCATGGGCGGCGGGCGTGATTTGCGCGGCACCCCTGAGCAACAACAGGCGGCAATGGATTATATGACCCAACTCATCGACCAGATGGTGGTGCTGGGCTGCCCAAGTTTGATCGGGCCAGTTTATTCCGAGGTCGGTCGTGCGGACGCAGTACCCGAAAAGGAATATAAGGCGCAGTGGAAAACAGTGGTGAAACACCTGAAGAAGCTGGCGAAATACGCTCAGAAAAAGGGCGTCACGATTTGTCTGGAGCCGTTGAATCGGTTCGAGACTGATTTTATCAACACCGCAGATCAGGCCTTGCAGATGATCGCCGACGTGGGCAGCCCCGCCCTAAAAATTCACCTCGATACTTTCCACATGAACATTGAGGAGAAAAACCAAGCCAAGGCGATTCGCAAGGTGGGTAAACAGCTCGCTCATTTTCACGCCTGCGGTAGCGACCGAGGCACTCCAGGAAACGATCACATCGATTGGAAGCCCATCGTCGCGGCCCTCAAGAGCGTCGGCTACAAGGGTGACGTGGTGATCGAGTCATTCACCACCGATGTCAAAGTGATCGCCCGAGCCGCTGCGATCTGGCGCAGGATGGAACCGACCACCGAGGAAATCGCCGTCAAAGGCGTTAAGTTTCTAAAGAAAGCGTTGGCAGCCTAAGTTTCTGTCCTATTTTTTCAAGCCGTCGAGCATCACAATGTTCGGCGGCTTTTTGTTGAAATCCCCTCTCACCCGTTAAAAAACTCGACCGACTCGTTGCACCAATTGCCCAGTCTCGATGAGCCACCAGCTCAAGGCATCTCCGAGAGAGGGTTGTCCTATAAGAATCGGTAGAGCGAGAAGGAGGGTGCCAAAATTACCCAACCAAATCACGACGATGGAAAAAAACCACCCATGATCCGTGATATCGCTCTGCCGAGTTCGCAGGATGAAAAGCGTCAAGGTCACGTGGAACGCGTAAGCTGCACCCAACAAAAAGTGAAACACCCATTGATACCTGTGCCAGTTCCAAATGAGATCACCGATCAAGAAAAACACCGCAACACACACGGCATAGAGTGGAAAGAAATACGGGGCAAGCGAGATGAAGAAATTAGTTTTTGTGATGATCACATGGCCACCCTTCGCTGTGACTTTAAACTTTTTAACTCTTCCTCCAAACGCCCAGGTCCAAAGCGCGTGCGTCAACTCATGGCCAAAAACGTAGACCCACATTGGCTTCGGCAAGAGCAAGAACACGACGACCCAACAAGCCATCCCTGCGACTAACGCAACCCATACAGGCGTGACCTCTCCGGATGCCCGCAAAACCCTCGACAAAGTCGGCAGGGCAGCCACCGATAATGGCAGCAAAAAAAGTCCGATTAAAAACTTAACAAATTTCGACACGCGTTGACCTAAATCCGGGCCGGCATCATCCTAATCAACCGCCTAAAATTGTCGAATCGCCTGATTGTGAGTGAGTGATTTGGTGCTTTTAAGGGGGGTATTTTTGAGCTAATCAAAACGGGTGATTCTGACTCAACTAAATTCTCTGGTTATTTTTTCATGAATCGCATCCGACTTTTATCGGAGCAAGTGGCGAACCAGATTGCTGCGGGTGAGGTGGTGGAACGACCGGCGAGCGTGGTTAAGGAGTTGGTGGAAAATGCGCTTGATGCAAAATCGACGCGTATCACTGTCGAAATCCAGGCGGGTGGCCGAAGTTTGATACGAGTTTCTGACGACGGTATCGGCATGAGCAAGGATGATGCCTTGATGTGCCTCGAACGTCATGCGACGAGCAAAATCCAAACCGCACAAGACCTGCAGACCATCGCAACCATGGGGTTCCGAGGGGAAGCGATGCCGAGTATCGCGAGCATCAGCCGTATGATGATTACTTCTCGGGAGCGGGAGTCAGACTCGCCGGAAGCGTGTCAGATTGTAGTTCAAGGTGGCAAAATTTTGGAAGTGAAGGCAGCCGGAGGTAGTGCCGGAACGACGCTTGAAGTGCGTTCGCTTTTTTACAACATTCCCGCTCGCCGCAAATTCTTGCGGAGTGATCACACAGAAACGTCGCATGTTCAGCATTACTTGACGCTGGCAGCATTGGCGTTTCCCGAAGTCGCTTGGACCTATGTGCAGGATGGCCGCGTGGTCTGGCAGTTGCCGGCGGTGGATATGGCGGTCATCGCGTCGCAACCCCTGCAAGCGTTGCGCGATCGGATGACAGAATTGATGGGGAGCGGGCTTCAATTGCTACCGGTGGATTATTCGACTCAGTTCACAGCGGTGGGCCTGCCGGATGAAGCGGGGGAAGCCGAGCCCGTGCAAGCGTTTCGGGTGTGGGGATGGATCGGTGCGCCCGGCGTTTCGCGAGGTACGCGTGAGGATCAGCATTTATTTGTGAACCGTCGCCCTGTGGATAATCGAGGGCTGAATCACGGATTGATGGAGGGGTATCACACAGCCTTGATGAAGGGGAGGTATCCGGTTTGTTGTTTGTTCCTCGAGATCGATCCCAGTGAGGTGGACGTCAATATCCATCCTGCGAAACGGGAGGTGAAATTTCGACATGAAGGTTGGGTGCGGAGAGCTATCGCGGAGGCCGTGCGGACCGCCCTGCTTGATTTTCACACCGAACCACCCTCAGCCTCGGTGGACGCACGATCAACGGTTCAGACTGTTCCTTCCCTCTCCGGAAAGATCCCTGATTTTGTGGGGACTTCCGTTGCGCCACCCACATTCCTCGTAGCGGCATCCGAATTGACGCCTCCGCTCTTTCCATGGCCGGACCGCGCCACTCCAACCCATGTGCCGCTTGGAAACGAAACGAGCCCAGCACTCGCGACTCTACCAGCACCCTCCACAACCGTCGTGCCGTTGCTCCAAGTGCCTTTGCGCATTCTGGGGGTTATCAGCCGGTTGTATGTGGTACTTGAGTCGGATCGAGGGTTGGTGCTTTTGGATCAGCACGCAGCCCACGAGCGGATTTTATTCGAACAAATGTTGCATCGGCTTGAGGAAGGTGGAATGCCCTCACAACGGTTGTTGCTGGCGGAGACCGTGGAGCTTTCACCCAAGGACGCGAATTTTTTGAGGCAGCAATTAGTGACACTGGTACGGATGGGCATCGGGTTGAGCGAATTTGGTGAGCGCACGTTTCTGCTCGATGGTTTGCCACCGTTTGCCCAGGTCAAAGATGCCCGCGCGTTTGTCATCGAACTCATCGACGCGCTCAAGAGTGCGGGTCAGGAAGTCAACACATGGCGCTTGGGGGAACACATGATCGCCAAAACAGTTTGCCGCCACGCCGTAAAGGCCAATGACCTGCTGGCCGGGCCAGAACTC
>WBXJ01000057.1 GCA_008933045.1 Verrucomicrobiota bacterium | reverse complement strand
GCCTGTGTGCTGATCGACGCGGTGTTTATTGTCGCCTACCTTGTTCTGTGATGTCTCTTTCGTCGTTAATTGAATTTTCAGACGCGACCGTAGGTGGATCAGGACGGTTCTTGGACTCTGCACGGATTGAGCGGATCACTTGGTCTGTGCAATCGGGTGAATTTTGGGTGGTTGGGGCGCGGCCTCGTGTTGGAAAAACTGACCTCTTGGTTACTGCTGCTGGGTTGCAACGGCCTATTGCTGGGGAGTGTAGACTTTTTGGATCCCGATTGGAGGACCTGAGTGATTCGGAACGCTTGGCGCATCGGTTGCGTGTTGGGATTGTTTTTGAAAATGGTGGTCGCCTATTTAGCGAATTGACGGTGGAGGAGAACTTGGCTTTGCCGGTGTGTTACCATCGCGATTGTAGTGCTGCTGAGGCTGCGGATCTCGTGGCTCGGGTTTTGGAGCTGACCGGGTTAACTCGTGTGGGCCAGCTTAAGCCTGCGCACGTCAGCCACCCGCTGCACCAACGGATTGCTTTGGCTCGGGCCTTAATTTTGAACCCTGATGTGCTCCTGATTGATAGTCCATTATTTAACTCGGACCCTCGTCAAACGGGTTGGTGGCTTGATTTTCTGCCGAGCTTGGCGGCAGGGCATCCTTTGTTGGAGGGGCGAGGGTTAACCCTTGTGGTGACGACAACAGATTTTCGCCCTTGGCTAGCGAGCAACCGAAGCTTTGCGATCATTCATCGGCAACGGTGGGAGATTTTAGGAGAGTTGCCGCAGCTCGAGCAAACGGATCATCCGTTAGCGCGATCAATGTTGACTGGTTGCTGGAATGATTCAGATCAGGCAGATTTTATTTGATATGGCCTTGCAAAACTTAACTCCTGGATTGCGCACGCGCCTCAGCCGTGTGGAACGGACTGTTGGTTTCTTCGTTGCTTTTTCGATGGTCCTCATGCTCATCGGTTTTGCGTATTACATTTATCATACTGGTGTGCGCAAGGGGTGGTTCGATCTGAAGTTGCCTTATCATACCCGAGTGAATTCTGGCACGGGGCTCAAAGTAGGTGATACGGTGAAGCTCTTAGGGTTCGATGTTGGCGAGATTACAAAGGTTGAGTCGATGGGGCCTGAAGTCACGACGAACCGCGTGTTTGTTCAGTTCATTGTTCGGCACCCGTATGAGGGATATATTTGGGACGATTCGAAAATCAAAGTGACGACGGGCGATTTTCTTGGGAAGCGCGTGCTTGATTTGATCCCCGGTGGAACTTCTCGTAATCACAACTTGCACGCGACCTACAAGGTTGAAGATTCAAAAATCGGTGGGGTGTTCAAGAAGCAGAAAGTGGGAGGGATATTTGATCCAGGATCCAACGCTTATGTTGCCTATGATAATAACAGCAAAGGATATGCGCTTGAGGCTTTAGAGTCACCCGCACTGACGGATCGCTTCGAGGAGGTGGCCAGAGATCTGCGTGAGGCGTTGCCTAATATTTTGGGCCTGACAAATCAATTGTTTGCGACCCTGACGAACGCCGTCCAGATTACTTCCAAGGCCAATACGTTACTGAGGGATATTCATCCGTCTGTTACGAATCTAGCGATCATCACAGGAACCCTGACGAATCCAAAAGGGTCGTTGGGTGACTGGTTGATCCCTACGAATATAGTGACTCAAGTTGAACAAACCTTGGTGGTGGCTAAAAACACGATTACGAATGCCAACACGACATTGATCCATGTCGATGCTCAACTCACGGCCCTTGCGGGTGAACTTGAACGCACTTTGAGCAACATTGCGGATATCACCAGCAACTTAAATTCTCAAGTGCAGGGGAATACAAATCTTATTTCTTCGATCTCAGACACGATTGTCCACACCGATGAAATGATTCAGGGTTTGAAGAAGCACTGGCTCTTGCGGTCTGCTTTCAAGAAAAAGGATTCTTCACCACCGGTCAAACCGAGTGTGAAGTGATTAACATCGCTAAGGTGAGGTGGTTGAGTGGTGATGTTTCAGACTGCTCGACTTAGCGGTGGTAGGTATTGGGAATGACTTCAATGGCCATGAATCTAAAGTTTTAGCACCTTCGCGCACTTTGTAGAAATGATCCATCGGGACACCGGATAGAACCTGTAATTTTCCCGAGTTGGGCCAATTGATGGTGATCGACTGGATGGATTGCGCTTGACCGAGTCCAATCTCTTGACGAAGTGGGGAGGCTCCAAAGCTGCCTCCCGAACCCACGGTTTTGTAAATCGATCGTTGACCACCAGAGGTCTGGACGGTGATGCAAATCTGAGCACCGATGGCGGCGCGGTTTGATTCCACGCCTTCGAGTTTCAGTGTGATCCAATGATTATGGTGGCCTGGATTTAAGAACAGCACGCTGTGTGCCCTGTCTCCAGAAAAGGCACCCCCGACGACCTCGAATACGTCTTGGTCGCCATCGTTATCGATATCTGCAAAGGAGACACCATGCCCTTTTTGCAAGTTGCCGAAACCGCCGGACGTAGTCACATCCTGAAAACGTTGACCGTCTTGGTTGCGAAACATGCGGTTGGGGATCAGGGTGCTAAGTTCCGGATCACCAGTGCCTAGATAAAAATCTAACCAACCATCGTTGTCGAGATCACCAAAATTTGACCCCATGGCGAGAAGCACTTTGTCTAGGCCCGCTTCGACCGTCACATCCTGAAATGTGCCATTTCGCTTGTTGCGGTAGAGCTTTGATTTCTCTCCTTGATTGGGCAAGCCGAGATAATCTGCCGCCACATCTGAGACGTCGCGCACAGAATAACCGGTGACGAGAATATCGAGCCAACCGTCATTGTCGTAATCAAAAAACCAGGTTGAAAAACTGTAATAAGGATTGGTAACACCTGCTTCGAGGGCGATATTGGTAAATCTCCAGAGTGATTGTGGGCCGCCGCTCGGGGCGGAGGGACCCTCGTTGCGGAAGAGCAGGTTGGGACCATTTTTATTCGAAAGGTAAAGATCGGGACGACCGTCGTTATTAAAATCACCACTGGTCACGCCCTTGATATATCCGATGGTCGCCACGCCCGATTGTTCGGCGCATTCGGTGAAGGTACCATCGCCGTTGTTCCGATAAAGTTGGCAAGGGTGAATCTCTTTCTCATAGCTCTCATTTCCAACAAATAAGTCCAACCAGCCATCTCCGTTGAAGTCAAACCACGTGACGGCTTGACTGGGATGAAAACTCAGGAGACCTGCTTCCTCGGTCACATCCGAGAAAGTCCCGTCGCCATTATTGCGAAGTAGTGAGGGGGGATGGTGACCTGCGGCACCTTGCCAAGCTCCACGCGGGATGAAGACGTCCGGAAATCCATCGTTGTTATAATCAGTTTGGACGATGGACAAGCCGCTCGTTAATCCGGTTAACCCTGCCGCAATGGTGTGATCCTCGAACGTTCCGTTGCCGTGATTATGGAAGAATTGCAACTGGCCCTTTAGATCCCACGATGAGGTCATTATATCCAGATAACCATCGCCATCAAAATCCTCGGCAATACTGCCACCTGCCAGACCTACGCGATCTAGGCCAACATTTGCTGCGACATTTTGGAACCGTTTGATGTCATATTGTGACTGGAAAACTTTTGGAGAGATCACCAGATGATCGGGTACTTTTTGAGGATATTCACCGACCGTCATGTAAGCGATATTTAGGAGCCAGCGTGCTTGCAGATCACCGGGCAGTTTTTTTAAATGTGCCTCGAGGATCTCCATCGCCTGACGTGATCCTCGTTGCGACTTATACACTCCGCCTGATTGAATGGGCAGAAGGCACGAATCGCTGTTGTGGTTCGTTAGGCAATTCTCCTGCTCAGCCAAACGGAGCCAGCACATCGCTCGGTGGACTTCGTATTGGCTGCGTTGTCGCCAGTCGAAGACTCGTTCCAGTTTTCGGTTTGCTTCTAGAAAATGCTCGAACTCGATAAAGGCTTTTTCGCTTTGGCCGGATCGCAACAATTGGAGCGATAACTTTTCCTTAAGTCTCAAGGAATGCTCCAGATTAGTTGCTGTGAGTAATTCGCTTTGAAGTCTTGAAACCAAAGCGTCGCTTTGAAAAGCACCCAAATTGCTGGGGTTGGCTAACGCGTCCTGTGCGATCCGTGACAACAGTCCAACCATTTTACGAGTTCCTAAGCTCTGTTGTTTATTAGCATTTTCTGGAGCACAAACGGGATCGAACATCGTTAAACCCGTTTGGGCTTTGAGAGGTTGGAGCAGTCCGATGCTGAGGATCAGGAGTTGCAGCATCCTCAAACCCGAGGCGTTCAAAAGGGCGATCTTACTCGGATGCCCTTGTGACGTCTGTGCTTCTACGAAAGCAAAACTCATTGGCGAGACTATACGAGAGGACATCGGGTAAAAGCCACCTCTCGTCTTGGCTCGAATGAAGGTTTGTCTCTTTTGCCTGATATTGCGACTCTCACCACATCAGAACTTGCTGGCATCAGGTAGGTCTCGAGCATGTTCACGTTGAGTCAAATTATGTCAAAAAACACTGATGTCCGAGTTGTCGGTGCTGAGCTCTACTTTCTTCCTGTTACGACGAGGGTGCCGTTGAAGTTTGGGCCGGAGACGTTGACTTCTGTGACGTGCGCTCGGGTTCGATTACGTGTGTGCGACGCGGGAGGGCGGATGGCTGAAGGGTGGGGCGAAACTCCGTTGAGTGTGCAATGGGTTTGGCCGGGAAATCTTTCGTATGTTGAACGGCACGAGCGGTTGAAATGTTTTTGTCATCAACTAACGGTTGCGTGGGCGAGTTGGGGCTTGGCAGGTCATCCTTTGGAGGTTGGGTTAGATTTTCAAACCGAATGCCTTCAAAGCCTATGGCGTGCAGAGAATCAAGGTATCGAGCCTGAGCGTGCGATGCCTTGGCTCGCCGCGCTGGTGTGTTGTTCGGCGTTCGATCTCGCATTGCATGATGCTTATGGTCGATTGCACCAGCGTGACATCTACGATTTATACGGAGCGGATTTTATGACGCGGGATTTGGGGGATTTCCTGCAGCCTTCGCAAGATTCTCAAGTCTGTTTCAAAGGCAAATATCCATCTGAGTTTTTGATTCACCCAGCCTCAAAAACTTTGGCCGCGTGGCATTTAGTCGGCGGGTTGGATCCGCTTTCGGCAAGCGAACTCACTGGGAACGAGCCGAGTGATGGACATCCTATTTTGCTCGAGGATTGGATTGAGCGCGATGGCTTGACGTGTTTGAAGATCAAACTACGAGGCACAGATTCTGGCTGGGATTGGGATCGATTGGAGCGCGTGGGAGAAATTGCTGTGCGTCGCCAGATTCGTTGGTTGACGGCGGATTTTAATTGCACGGTTATGGATCCCGAATATGTGAACGCGTTGCTCGATCGACTGAGGATGGATCTTCCAGCTGTCTCAAGCAGAATTCTCTATGTTGAGCAGCCGTTTCCTTACGAACTGTCGGAGCATCCGATTGATGTGCATTCCGTTTCCGAGCGTAAGCCGCTTTTTTTAGATGAGAGTGCGCATGATTGGCGTCAAGTCCGGCTTGGCCGATCCTTAGGATGGACGGGAGTCGCTCTGAAGACTTGCAAGACACAGAGTGGGGCCATTCTCTCGGCGTGCTGGGCCAAAGCCCATGGGATGGCACTTATGGTGCAAGATCTCACCAACCCTATGTTGGCGCAGATTCCCCATGTCCGACTCGCGGCTCACGTGGGTACGATTATGGGGGTAGAAACAAATGCGATGCAGTTTTATCCTGAAGCCTCTCGTCCAGAGTCTCTCGTACATCCGGGCCTTTATCAACGACGGGGAGGAGTTGTGGATCTTGGAAGTTTGGGCGGTTCTGGGTTTGGTTACCGTGAGGATGAAATCGAACGTGAATTACCTGCGCCGGCTGCGGTTGCCGGTGATTAGCAGTCGTTTAAGGCGTCACAATCCCATTTGAATCATACCAGCATAGGATTCTGGAAGTTTGAGTTTCCGACCGAAAAGAAACGTCGTCAAAACTGTGCTGATCCACTCCCGAGAAGCCGCGCCTTTGTTGAAAATTAGATACGTTTGCCCAGATTGTTCGACGATTTCGTAATCTTCGATGGTGATGTGGATTGGTTCGGACTCCCCATTTAACAACGCTTCGAGACGAAGGGTTTTATTCTGAGAGTCAAGGTTGACGCCGAGTAACTTGCCAAAGGGTTCGATTTGCTGGGAGAACCATCGTTCTAGAATTAATGAGACTCCGCGATCTTTCGCTTGGTTGATGATTTTAGTGAACGAGGTCATCGGCCCGGTTTTTCTGGGGAATGGGCGACTTGGAGCGGTGTGGGCACCGAGGGCTTTGGTGCGTTCGGAAAACCAAAGCGACTGCGAAATTCTTCGGTGGGAGCTTGGATTCGGACGGGGCGGTGCTGGAATGGATCCTGATAGCTCAACTCTACTGCTCGCAAACCCATTTCTTCCCCTTTCGCACCCGGAACTGAACCGTAGACAGGGTCTCCGATAATCGATAAGCCAGATTCTTTCAAATGAATCCGGATTTGATGGGTACGCCCTGTCAGTGGCCAGACAGCGATGAGAGATCGGTCGCCACGGGTCTCTAAAAGCTCAAAGGTTGTCTCAGCTTCCTTGCCCTCCTTGCGGTCGATTCTCATTCTACCCGGCATCCCTGGCACTTGTCCGATGGGCAGATCACAGTTCCATTTTTTTTGCTTTGGGATTCCTTTAACTATGGCGAGGTATTTCTTCTCTATCCGTCGCGACTCGAACAGTTCGCTATAATTCTTCAGGGCACCTTGACTCTTCACACCGAGCAAAACGCCCGTGGTTTCTCCGTCCAAACGATGTACAAATCGTAGGAATTTAAGATTCCGAATTTGCGCCCAGTGTTCGCGCACGGCGATCGCCAGTTCTACCTCACGTTGCAGATTCCGATCCGTGTTCGACCAATGAGAAGGTGCAAGGATCCAACCGGCGGGTTTGTCGATCGCTAAGACGGCGCGATCTTCGTGCAAGATCGGGACTTCCTCATCAACCAGCAGGATCGTTTTCGTTTTGTTCACCCAGATAACATAGCCTGCCATTCCCATTTGGGAAATATAGGAATCCATGGAACCGCTGCATGACGTTGTTGACCGCGCTGGATTCTAGGATATGAGTAAGGGACGAAGATGAAATCTGAGAAAATCTTAAGACATGTCTGCATCGCTTTTTTCCTGACGGTAATAGGCTATGGTTTTCTTTTTTCTTGTGACATGAAGGTGCGCACTCGGCGTGGTGCTTGGGATGTTGTTTTCATCAAGAATACTAATGGTGAGCCTGCGTTGATTGTGAATCAAAAATCGTTAGGTCTCTCCAATATCACCCTGATTTTCAGCCATGAGAAAGTGCCCGTTCTGAACTCGTTTGTGTATCCAACTAAAACGAATGTTCGTGCAAGGTCGAGTTCAGTGGGGGAACCCCCTCCACAGCCCGCACTCGGTTTTAAAGAAGTAATTCCTTGGGCTAATCCGGAGCGAAACACTGTGACTTTCGATAAGGTCTTGAACCCTATTCCATTTGGTCGGAAGAAATTTGAGGATCTGACCTACTTGCCGGGGACGTTGGCGTTCGACTTCTTTGGTCATGAGGTTCAGTTCATGCCTCGCACGATGGTGATTAATCTTCAGGAAGTTCCTTGGACTAATAATAGTACACTGACGATCACAGCGGATCAAAAAATCCCAGGACTCAAGGATCGAAACGCTAAAGGCTTACGAAAATGAGCTGACGATCGAACAAAAAATGGTAGTAGGAAATCTCGATGCTGATTTCTGGTATTGATTCCTGCTGTTGCCTTGCTTTACTTGAATCGGCCTATGCCCACATACGATTATACCTGCACAAAGTGTAAACACCAATTCGAGACCTCACAATCCATGAAGGATTCTGCCTTTGAAACTTGTCCCAAGGATCTTTGCGGCATGAAACGGTGGGGGAAGGGAAAGGTGAAGCGATCCGTCGGCGGCGGGGCTGGTTTAATTTTTAAAGGATCCGGTTTTTACATTACGGATTACCGAAGCGACAAGTATAAGGAAGCGGCCAAGAAGGATTCGCCTCCTGCTGCCGCGAGCACTCCTGCGCCTGCGACCAAGTCGGAGTCGAAGCCCGCATCCAGTCCGAAACCCTCCGAATGAACGAATGCTGCTGCGCTGTGCTCAATACGTCTGGCTTGCCTGGTTCCTCATGGGAGCAGTGGGCGACATGCAGGCTGCATCGAGGGTGGTGGTCAGTCAGTCAGGGCAGTTTAGCGTCGTAGGGCAATCTACGTTGACGCAGCAATCCTTCGCGGAAGGGAGGGTGCTGCCATCAACTTTTAATCTAGACCCTCAGTTTCTTGCTATCTCTGCTGAGCGCGTTAAGACGAGTATTTATGCCTTGTTACAGTTGCCCTCTGGATATCAAAGCAGGGTACAACTCAACCTCTTGCCAGGTCGTCGGGCCGGATTTCCAATTGTTCTCTTTCCAACCCTGTATTCCGACGGTTGGAAGTTTCAATTGAACCTGCCGGAAGAGGTTGATGAAACTAAACTCACCCAAGCATTGATTCAGGTTGTGCTGATGGAAATTGCTCAACGGAACGCGGTCCGGACTCCGGAGCTTCCTCCGTGGTTGGTTGATGGAATCACGGAGAATGTGATGTATACCGGTGGGCCTAGCCTCATCGTTCGCAGCCCCAGTCAACTCGACACCCGCAAGATTTCCTCGCATACCTTTGGCTGGAAATACCGCTTACACGATTCACTGACTGATACCCGAGAATTATTGCGGACTAATGTGCCCCCGAGCTATACCCAGCTCAGTTTCGCGACGTATAACGTCAATGATCCGGCGCAGCGCGCAATCTATCGTTCGGCCTGTCATCTTTTTGTGCGTGGCTTACTTTCCTTACCTGACGGACCTTCGCGTTTTGTGACTTTTCTACAAACGCTGCCGACCACCCTCAACTGGCAGACCGCGTTTTTTCGCGCTTATAGCAGCGAGTTCCAACGCCCTCTTGACGTCGAAAAGTGGTGGGCACTCAAACTCTTCGAGTTCACCTCGCGCGATCATCGCCAGACATGGACTCCGCTGGTCAGCCTTTCGAGGTTGGAAGTGCAATTGATCACACACTTGGAGTGGCACTCCTCCACCAACTCGGTGCCATCGCCTCACTCGTTACGGTTGCAGGAATTGGTGAAGGATCGAAACCTTGATCTTCAAAAACAGGTTTTGGTTGCAAAACTTTTTGAGCT
This sequence comes from Verrucomicrobiota bacterium, assembly GCA_008933045.1. Classification (GTDB taxonomy): domain Bacteria; phylum Verrucomicrobiota; class Verrucomicrobiia; order Limisphaerales; family SXQI01; genus SXQI01. The sequence continues at coordinate 3,706 of WBXJ01000057.1, read as the reverse complement.
GCAAGCATTGCAAGTAAACCTCTCTCCAGATGTGGCGGAAATTGCCGAACGTTATCGGGAGATCGTTTCGACGTATTTGGAAGCCAGAACTCGCCTTCAGACCCAGTTTGATACTCGTTTGCCGGAGAGCGTACGGTTCGATAACATCGTCCGACCCGCAGTGCGCGGGTTGGATCAGCTCGACGCGACTCGCCGCGCCTATGTTACAAATCTTTTAGCTCAAGCCGCACGCTGAGTGAACAAGCAACCTTCATGACTCTCAGTTTTTTAATTTGTTCTCGAGTATCTCACCGACCAAATTCGGATTGGCTTTTCCTTTAGTCAGCTTCATTACTTGACCCTTGAGAGCGTTCAACGCGGCGACTTTTCCGGCTCGATAATCTCCGACACTCTTCGGATTGGACGCGATGGCTTCGTCGCAGAATTTTCCTAAAGCGTCCACATCTGAGACTTGGCTTAATCCGCTTTTCTCCACGATGGCACTCGGGGGTTCGCCGGAGTTAAACATTTCGATAAAGACGTCTTGTGCGATTTTCGTGCTTATTTTCCCTGATTCTATCAAGCCCGTGAGATCAACTAATGATTCCGGCGGGAATTTTAGATTTTCTAAGGTGGTCTGGGTTTCGGTCAAACGGGCTCGCAGATTGTTGATCACCCAATTGGCGACGGTCTTGGGTGATTTTGTTTGCTGGGCTGCGCGTTCAAAATAATTACCCAACGGAACATCCCAGACAAAGGCTTGGGCATCAGCAGCGGGCAGATCAAAATCACGCATGAACCTTTGTTTACGAGCTAATGGTAGTTCAACAACGCGGCGTTGCACCGAAGCGATCCAATCATCATCTGGAGCGAACGGCATCAGATCAGGCTCAGGAAAATAGCGGTAGTCATGCGCCTGTTCCTTGGAGCGCATGGTTTCTGTGATGCCAGCCTCATCGTTCCATCGACGAGTTTCTTGGGAGAGTTTGCCGCCTTTGGAAACGACTTCAATTTGACGTGGAATCTCATACTCCAACGCACGTCGTGCGCCGCTGAAGCTGTTCATGTTTTTGATTTCTATTTTCGCACCCAACGCAGTTTGTCCCTTTGGCCGGACGCTGACATTGACATCGCAACGAACCATGCCTTTCTCCATGTCACAATCACTGATCCCACCGTAAGTCAGAACCTCTTTCAGAGCGTTGAGGTATTCGTGAGCCATATCGGCACTAGTGATTTCAGGTTCGGAAACAATCTCCAACAAAGGGACGCCGGCACGATTGAAGTCTACGCCGCTAGAGCGATCAAAATGAAAGTTTTTACCGACGTCCTCCTCGAGATGTGCGCGGGTGATATTGACGCGAGCAATTCCCCCTTGAAATTCGAAGTCTAGAAAACCTTTGAACGTTGAAGGTTTGTCGTACTGGGTGATCTGATAGTTTTTTGGGGCGTCGGGATAGAAATAGTTTTTTCGATCAAACTTAGCATATCGGGCGATGGTACAGTTGAGTAATAAGCCGGTCAGGGTTGTCAGGCGCAACGCCTCCTCGTTGGCCACGGGCAACACCCCTGGCAACCCTAAACAGACTGGGCAAACCTGAGTATTAGGCTCGGCACCGAAGGCGTTGGCACATCCACACCACATTTTCGATTGGGTCTTAAGTTGGACGTGTGTCTCGATCCCGATGACGACTTCATATTCCATATGATCAATGAAAGAAAAGTGAGGTGTGATCTACCGCAACAGTGGTTTTTGATGATGCCATGGGTTGGCCTGTTCGTAAGCGTGCGCCAGTTTCAAAATAGTTTCCTCTCCGAAGGGTTTGCCGAGCAACTGAAGGCCGATGGGCAATTGGGGATCTTTTGTGAAACCGCAAGGCAGGCTTAGGCCGCAAATCCCTGCCAGATTGCACGAGATGGTGAAGATGTCGGACAAATACATTTGGAGAGGATCATCCGATTTCTCGCCGACTTTGAACGCGGCTGTTGGAGTGGTTGGAGTCACGATGGCATCCACGGTCTTAAACGCCTTCAAAAAATCTTCACGAATCAAGGTGCGAACCTTTTGTGCACGCAAATAAAATGCGTCGTAGTAACCACTGCTCAGGACGTAGGTGCCGAGGATGATGCGTCGTTTCACTTCCGGACCAAAACCTGCGCCACGGGTCCGACTGTAAAGCTCCAGTGGATCGCTGGCATCAACGCGTGTGCCGTAGCGAATTCCATCAAAGCGTGCGAGATTCGCACTCGCCTCTGCGGGGGCGATGATGTAGTAAGTCGCCGCAGCGTAGTCCGTGTGCGGAAGCGATATTTCCACCACTTCAGCCCCGAGTTTTTGTAACTGATCCACGGCAGTTCGGACGGCACTCTTCACTTCAGGATCCAGCCCTCCGATCATGTATTCCTTGGGTAGTCCAATTTTCAGACCTTTAATGTTTCCGTCCAGAGCTTTCGTGTAATCCGGGACAGGCTCAGGGACGGAGGTGGAATCACGAGGATCCAACCCGCTCAGGATGTTCAGAAGTAGAGCGGAATCGTGGACATCTTTAGTGAACGGGCCGATCTGATCTAGCGATGAGGCAAATGCGACAAGTCCATAGCGTGAGACCCGACCATATGTGGGCTTGAGTCCCACGCAGCCGCAGAGTGCAGCCGGTTGACGGATGGATCCGCCTGTGTCGGAACCCAATGAAGCAAAACATTCATCCGCAGCCACGGCTGCTGCAGATCCTCCAGAGGATCCCCCAGGAATTCGAGATAGATCCCAAGGGTTCCGAGTTGTGACAAAAGCCGAGTTTTCAGTCGAGCTTCCCATGGCAAACTCATCCATGTTCAACCGTCCAAAGACGATTGCGCCGGCTGCTTTTATTTTTTCGATGACCGTGGCATCAAAGGGTGATCGGTAACCGGCCAGAATTTTTGAGGCGCAACCAAGCGGTTGGTTGCGTACCGCGAGCACATCCTTAATTGCGATCGGGACACCCAGTAGAGGTCGTTGTGGTCCTTCACCGTTGGCGATGGCGTGGTCTGCAGCGTCGGCTTGGGCCAACGCATCCGCCTCGTCAATGCTAAGAAAGGCGTGGACGTCGCCGTCTACTTGGTGAATCCGGTCAAGGCATGAAGTCATGGCTTCTCGGGCAGAAACCTCGCGATGATTCAAACGGGTTGAGAGAGCAGAAATAGTGAGTTGGTTTAAGGTCGACATGAGGAGCTGAGGAAGGATTACTCAACGATCTTGGGCACCATGAACAATCCATTGGCCTTGGCTGGGGCGTTGCGTAGTGCGTCTCCCTGAGGAAGGGATGGGCGAATTTCATCAGGCCGAGTCACATTCACCAATGGAACTGCGTGCGCCGTTGGTTCCACCTGCGAGACGTCAACCTCATTGAGTTTTTCAATAAACCCGAGGATGTTTCCTAGTTGAGCACCGAGCCTCTGCGACTCTTCCGAGGTCAGGGTGACCCGCGCAAGATGCGCCACATATTTCACATCAATTTCAACTGCTGCCATGCGTAGTATTGTGCGGAGGAGTCGAATATTTGAAAGCAGGAAATGCCAAGAGGAAGAGTTGATCAGTTTCTCGAGTGCTCTCAAAGCAGAATCGGGCCGTTATTTTCCATTTGCTCGGGAGGGAGAGGTGAACCATATTCTGCGGAGATGAAAACTTTTATGATGAGTGCGCTTCTGGCGCTTGTGTTCGGGATTAGCCATGTGGGTGCACAGGAAG
>WBXJ01000056.1 GCA_008933045.1 Verrucomicrobiota bacterium | reverse complement strand
GGACCCCTTATGTTTTTGAGTTTCTGATTCTGACTGAACGCTTGAACAAGCAAAGCCTTTGATGTATTTTCTATGATATGTCGCACCCCTCGGCACGAACGATCTCTTGGTTGACCCTTCTGTTAAGCATGCTTGCGCCTTTGACCCAAACTATCGCGCAAGAAAAACTCACCGCATTTGTAGGTGCAAGAATTCTTCCCGTGGCCGCCGCACCTATTGAAGATGGCGTGATTTTGGTGCAGCACGGACGCGTCTCTGCGATTGGAACGCGGGCTAGCACGACGATTCCTGCGGGAACTTTAACTTTCAACGTCGCAGGTCGGGTGATCATGCCAGGTTTAGTGGACACCCATTCGCACATCGGCCAAGTGGCGTTGGCCGACAAATCGAGTCCCATCCATCCGGACGTGAGGGCTTTTGATTCGGTCAATGTGCGTGATGCGAGTTTACAACGCGCACGTGCAGGGGGAATTACCACGGTGAACATCATGCCGGGCTCCGGCACATTGATTGGTGGACAGACTGTGTACCTCAAGCTTCGCCAAGGAAACACGGTTGAAGATTTGATGATCAAAACTAAGTCGGGGCGAGTGGCAGGCGGCTTGAAGATGGCAAACGGAACCAATCCGCAGGGTGATCCACCCTTCCCAGGAACACGGGGGAAAGCTGCGGCGTTGGTGCGAGAGAAATTTGTGGCCGCACAAGATTATCGAGACAAAATCGTCCGCGCGAAGGGTGATGCGGAAAAAATTCCTGCACGCGATTTGGGTCTAGAGACATTGGTTGAAGTGTTGAACGGCGAACGGGTGGTGCATCATCACACCCACCGTCATGACGATATCATGACGGTGTTGCGCCTCCAAAAAGAGTTTGGATTTCGGCTCGTGCTTCAGCACGTCAGTGAAGGTTACAAAGTTGCCGAAGAAATCGCTGCTGCCAAGGTGGCTTGTTCAGTGATTGTGATTGATAGCCCAGGCGGGAAGCTGGAGGCGAGAGATATGGACTGGAAAACAGGAGGAGTATTGGAACGTGCTGGGGTGGTGGTGGGTTTCCACACGGATGATTACGTGACAGATTCCAGACTCTTTCTCAGATCGGCGGCACTCGGCGTGCGAGCCGGAATGTCTCGACCGGGCGCATTGAAAGCGTTGACTCAAGCAGGGGCGATGATGCTTGATTTGCAGGAGCGCGTTGGCACGCTTGAACTCGGAAAGGATGCTGACTTCATCCTGTTATCGGGCGATCCATTCAGCGTTTACACGCACGTTTTGGAGACTTGGGTTGAGGGCGTCAAAGTCTTTGATCGATCTGATCCGAAAGACCGGTTGATCGCAACGGGTGGGTATGGATCGGGGAATCCACGTGCCGCGCACCTTTGCTGCTTCCAAGAAGGAGGCAACACACAATGAAAATTTTCTTTCCGAGCTATTTGGTTCTCGGTGTGCTGGCGAGTTTGATCGCCACCTCAGCTCAGGCTCAATTGGTAGTTCAAGGCGAGACCGTTTACACGATGGCCGGCGAGGTTTTGCACGACGCGATCGTTTTGATCAAAGGCGGAAAAATCGAGGCCGTTGGCACAAAAACTAACCTTCGAATTCCCGATGGCTACAAAGTAGTGTCAGCGAGGGTGGTGGTTCCAGGGTTGATTGATGCACACACCACTGTGGGAGTGTCAGGACTATTGAATCAGAACCACGACCAAGAACAGCTCGATAAAACCGGTCCGATGCAGCCGGAGTTGCGCGCCGTCGACAGCTATAATTCGCTCGATCCGCTCGTGGATTTTGTTCGCAGCCTAGGGATCACGACTCTGCACACAGGCCATGGACCCGGTGCCCTGATCTCTGGTCAAACTTTTGTGGTTAAGACCGCACCCTCAACTCTCGATCATGCGACGCTCAATGCAGCCACCACTCTGGCCTGCACCTTCGGCCCCGGTGCGCTAAACATGGGAAAGGATAAAGCCCCAGGAACTGTCTCCAAAGCCATGGCTATGTTTCGTGCAGAGTTGATCAAAGCCAGCGAATACAAAGAGAAACTGACAAAAACCGATGCCGAGAAACATCCCTCGCGTGATTTGCGTCTCGAGACATTGCAACGTGCATTGGAAGGCAAACAGCCGCTGATGATCACCGTACAACGGCATCAGGATATTCTTGCGGTGTTACGGCTCGCTGCGGAATTCAAATTAAAAATTATTTTGGATGGCGTTGCCGATGCTGCATTGGTGATCAAGGAAATCAAGGCGAGCGGATTTCCAGTAATCCTACATCCGACATTAGCACGCCCATCGGAGGAACTGGAGAATCTGAGCTTTGAGACTGCCGCGAAGCTACAAAAAGAAGGGATACTTTTTGCACTCCAAAGCGGATTTGAAAGTTACGTTCCTAAAACGCGTATCGTGCTCTTCGAGGCTGCTGCTGCTGCTGCTAACGGGTTGACGTTCGCTGAGGCTTTGGCATCGATCACGATCAATCCAGCAAAAATTCTCGGGTTAACGGAACGTGTTGGATCCATCGCTCCTGGCAAGGATGCGGATCTCGCACTCTACGATGGCGACCCCTTTGAATACACCACCCATTGCGTGGGGACGGTAATCTCAGGGGTGTTGGAGAGTGGGCAGCCTCGATAATCAAAATCTGTCTTGAAAAAATTGTAACGATCAGGCGAAATGCATGTTCTGAAGAGTTTCCTATGAATCTCGGTGACCTATTGAATGCAGAAACGATTATTCCTGAGCTAAAGGCTGGGAATCGATGGGAAGCGATTGACGAAATGGTCAGTCACCTTGTCGCCGTGGGGAGGATAAAAATGGAACACCGCGAGGGCATCACTGCGGTGGTGAAAAAGCGCGAGACTTCCATGAGCACAGGGATTGGATTTGGTATCGGCATCCCCCACGCATCCACTGATTTGGTCTATGAAGTGACGGGAGTTTTTGGCCGATCTCGGACGGGCGTGAAGTTTGATTCGTTGGATAATCAACCCGTGCGGCTGATCATGATGTTGCTCGTGCCTCAAGGCCAATTTCAGAAACACCTCCACACCCTGGCTGCGATCGCAAAATTGCTACACAGCCGTGATTTTCGCTCAGCCCTCGAACAGGCTCCGGACGCGGCGGCGATGCTTAAAATCATCCAGAACCCTACAGTCCTTCAGGGTAGCTAAAGTTTGAACGCAAGCCGTGGTCAGTTTTTGCAGTGAGCGTGGCGATCGGTTTTCCCGAGATTATTTGTGTTAGAAAAATTAATCCAATCCCGTCTGCAGGATCGTGTCCGGATCACCGTCCCTGACGCGAATCTGGCAACGGTTTTGGTCCGCCCTTGTCCCGACTTGAAGTTCGGCGATTACCAGTCGAACGCGCTGATGGCCATCGCCAAAGAACGGAAGCGAAATCCTCGTCAACTAGCGGAGGAAGTGGTGGCGGGATTAGATGTCTCTGAATGGTGTGAACCCATTGAGATTGCCGGCGCAGGTTTTCTAAATTTTCGAGTCAAAACAAATGCGGTAACTGATGTCCTGAAATCTGCATATCGTGGAGAGCATTTATTTTTTGAGAGAAGTGCAACTCCTCGCACAGTGATCGTAGATTTTAGTTCACCCAACGTGGCCAAGCCGATGCACGTCGGTCATATCCGGTCTACGATTCTAGGTGATTCGCTTGTCCGCGCGTTGCGGTTGCTCGGTCATCACGTGGTCACTGATAATCATATCGGGGACTGGGGAACGCAGTTTGGAAAGCTCTTGGTAGGTTGGAAAAAAGACCTCGATCGAACGAACCTGGAGCGCGATCCACTCGCTGAAATGGGCCGACTTTACAAACAGGTCAACGCGAGCTTCGAAACGGACGAGGAAATCAAAACACAGGCCCGACAGGAGCTCGTCAGTTTACAATCGGGGGATGAAGAGAATCTAAAAATCTGGCGTGAGATGATCGATCTTTCGTTGCAGGAATTTGGTAAAGTCTACCTTCGTTTGGGAATACGGTTCGATCACGTGCTGGGTGAGAGTTTTTATAACCCTCAACTGAAAGCCGTGGCGAAGAACCTCGTGGACGTCGGCATCGCGCAGGAAAGTGAAGGCGCGACGGTTGTGTTTTTTGATGAATCCACGGGCTGGAAGGATCCTGCGATCATCCTGAAGAGTGACGGGGGCGCGAATTACACCACGACCGATTTGGCAACGTTGGAGTATCGGCTGAAAACTTGGCAACCCTCTGAGATTGTTTATGTAACGGACGCCCGCCAACAATTACATTTCCAACAACTTTTTGATATTTACCGACGTTGGCACCCGAGCGCAGATGTTTCGCTTTCGCATATTTGGTTCGGAATGATTCTCGGCCCTGATGGCACACCCTTTAAGACGAGAACTGGAGAAAATATTGAACTCAACGCCCTGCTGAACGAAGCGGAGGAACGCGCTCTCGCTTCTGTCACGGAAAAGAATCCTGATTTGTCCGAAAAAGAGCGTCTCGAAATCGCGCGGGTGGTGGGGATTGGAGCGGTGAAATACTCGGATCTACTTCCCAATCGCCAAAGCGATTATCGATTCGACTGGGACAAGATGCTTGCTCTCACCGGCAACACGGCGGTCTATTTGCTCTACGCTTATACGCGGATCCGCAGTGTGGGTCGCAAAGCTGCCGAAGTGGGTGCCACAGCGTCGGTGGAAGCTCTTCAACTCACTCTGCCGAGCGAATTAACTCTGGCTAAACACTTGTTAAGGTTTGGACTCAGCGTCGAGGCGATGGCTTCTGAGTATCGACCGAATTATTTGTGCAACTACTTGTTTGAACTGGCCGGACTCTTCTCTCAATTCTACGAGAACTGCCCCGTGCTCAAAGCCGAGGCGCAGGAGCGTGCATCACGGCTCGCCTTATGCGAATTGGCTGGGCGAGTTTTAAAACAAGGGCTTGAAATCTTGGGGATCGAGACGACCGAGCGAATGTGATCCACCGATCCCGACCGGCATTCGGCTAGATATTTTCGAGCCTTGCTCAGGAAGAATATAGGCGTAGATTGGACGTGCAATGTTCATTGACCTTGGTCACATTCCTACTGAAAACACATGAGCATACAAAATAAAACTCACCCCTTAACAACGACTGCCTTCGAACTCCCCGGCTATCGAGTGGTTCGTTCGATGGGTGTTGTGCGGGGGATCATTGTCCGCTCACGTTCGATCATCGGAAATATTGGCGCGAGTATTCAGAGCCTGTTTGGAGGCAACATCTCGCTTTACACCAGCTTGTGTGAACGCGCTCGAGAGGACGCCTTCCAACAAGTTCTCGACCACGCAAGTCAACTGGGAGCGAACGCTGTGATTGGTCTTAGATATGATGCCACGGAGATTGCACCCGGCATCACCGAAGTGCTGTGCTATGGCACGGCTGTATTTGTGGAGAACGTCTAAGTTTATGGAGGACGATGACGGTTCTCACTAAGGAACGGATCATGCTGAACGCCCGCACAACTTGCCGCAGGTATGCACTGGCCTTGTGGCTGCTTTCAGTGGTTCTCTGCGAAGTAGGGAGGGCTGCTGAGAAGGTTAGTTACAACCGAGACATTCGCCCGATTCTTTCGGACCGCTGCTTTAAATGTCACGGCCCAGATAAAAATAGCCGTAAAGGTGAGTATCGTTTAGACGTGGCCGAGGAAGCTATGGCGGAGCGTCCTCAGTCGCACCTTCGTCCGATCGTCCCGGGAAAACCTAGCAAAAGTGAAGTTTGGAAACGGATAACGACCTCGGATACGGATGACGTAATGCCCCCACTGGAGTCGAAACTAAGCCTGACTTCAGTTGAGAAAGAATTGATCCGCCGTTGGATCTCGGAAGGAGCTCACTACGAACCTCATTGGGCTTTTCAGCCTCTGGCCGATCAAATCTCGCTCCCTGCGAATAAGAATAAAGCGTGGCCTCGAAACAATATTGACCGATTCATTCTGGCTAAGCTCGAGCAACAAAAAATCAAGCCTTCTGCGGAGGCAAGTCGGGAACGATGGTTGCGTCGAGTCAGCTATGATTTGACGGGTCTCCCCCCGACGCCCGCTGAGGCCGAAATGTTTCTGACAGACCTTTCATCAACAGCGTATGAAACGGTTGTTGACCGACTGCTGCGATCGAAAAGGTTTGGAGAACGTCTCGCGGTTCCTTGGTTGGACGCGGCCCGTTACGCAGATAGTTATGGATACCAGAGCGATCAAATGAGCCCGACTTGGCCGTATCGAGATTGGGTCGTGAACGCCTGGAATGACAATATGCCGTTCGACACGTTCTTGAAGGAACAGGTCGCCGGAGATTTGCTTCCGAAATCCAACCGACAGCAGCGTCTGGCAACGGCATTTAACCGGCTTCATCGTCAGACCAACGAGGGCGGCAGTATTGAGGAGGAGTGGCGACAGGAATACATCGCGGATCGAGTCCACACTTTTGGAACTGTGTTCCTAGGTCTCACGTTTGAGTGTACTCGGTGCCATGATCATAAATACGATCCGCTTACCATGAAGGATTACTACAGTCTTTCTTCGTTTTTTAACAACATCGACGAAGCGGGGCTGTATAACGACGCCGCCCGCGTGCCCACGCCTTCCGTATTGCTACCGACTCCCGAACAGGAAAAAGCGATGATCACGACAGAGGAAACTCTGCAAAAGAAAACTGCTGAGGCCAAGCTCGCGGTGGATCAGGCTGAGAAGCCGTTTCAAGACTGGCTCCAGCGAGGGCTGAGCAAGCCGGAAGTTCCGGGGTTGGTTGCTCATTTTTCGTTGGATGAAATCCTTACCAATCAGTTTCCAAATTTAGCCAACCCGAAAAATCTGAGTTCAGTGGTCGGCGCGAATTCTGTGGTCACTGGTAAAACCGGGCAGGCTGTGCAGTTTACGGGCGATAACGAACTGACTTTTCCGGAAGCCGCTGGGAGCCTCCAACCATGGGATCGTTACAGTGTCGTGTTTTGGTTACATCTCCCGAAAACGCTCACAAACGCGATCATTTTTCATCGCACGGAGGGCACCGATGTGGGGTTTCATGGGACGGAACTTTCGCTGGATCAAGGCAGGCTGTTTTTTGTCATCAAACGCTTTTGGCCCGGCAACGCATTAGCCATACGCAGTCTCGATACGATTCCCTTCGATCAATGGGTGCAGATTGGAGTGAGTTACGACGGTTCAGGGCACGCGGCTGGAATGGCCCTGACGATGAACGGTCAACCGGCCCGAATGGAACGGTTGCGGGATCATCTCTTTAAAAGCCCACAAAATGGAGGAAGCGGAATCAGTTTTGGCGCACGCTTTCGTTCCTTCGGGTTGAAGGGTGGAAAAATGGATGAGCTTCGAGTGTATTCTCGGGCATTGGCTCCGGTAGAATTTGCACACTTGTTTGATGGAAACGCCCTGGAAAAATCCCTCACTCAACACGATGAAGCTGCATTGCGTCCTTACTTCCTCAGTGCATTGTCGAAGCCGGTCGCTGTGGCGAATGCGGCACGGTCCGAGGCATTGCGTGCGTTTTATGAGGCTCGTAACGGGGTGCAGGAAACCAGCGTCATGGAGGAAAAACTCGAAAACCGCCCGACTTATATTCTCGCACGGGGTCGATACGATGCGCCGCAGACCGAGGATCAGCTTGTGGCCCGTCTCACTCCTACTGCGCTACCACCGATGGATGCGGGTCTTGCCAAGGATCGACTAGGTCTCGCGCTCTGGTTGACGGATCCGCAGCACCCATTGACCGCTCGCGTGGCGATGAACCGTTTCTGGCAATTGCTTTTCGGCAGGGGCTTGGTGGCGACTACTGAAAACTTCGGCGTCCAAGGCGCACAACCGACTCATCCCGAGTTACTCGACTGGCTCGCTCAGGACTTCGTCCGCTCAGGATGGGATGTGAAACGCACATTGAAGCAAATTGTGCTGAGCGCGACTTATCGTCAGGACTCGGTGTTGCGACCGGATCTTGCGGAGAAGGATCCAGAGAATTTGATGCTCGCACGGGGCCCGACGTATCGTTGGCCTGCGGAGATGATTAGGGACACGGTACTAGCCGCCAGCGGTTTATTGTGGGAGGAAATGGGGGGCGCACCTGTTAGCCCTTACCAACCCGGCGATCTGTGGCGCGAAAGCAACTCCATGAGTCCCCCCTACCGCCAAAGCACGGATCACAACCTCCATCGACGAAGTCTTTATACTGTCTGGAAACGGACTGCACCAATGCCGAACATGCAAGCGTTTGATGCGCCTTCTCGCGAGGTGTGCGTCGTCAAACGCAGTAACACAGGCACACCCCAACAGGCTTTTGTGTTGCTCAACGACACCCAATTTGTCGAAGGAGCACGAGTCTTAGCTGAACGGACGCTCAAGGAAGGCGGGGTGACTCTTGAAGCTCGTATCGAGTTTGTTTTCCGGCGTCTCACGGGGCGCAAGCCCATTCAACGCGAGGTCGTGTTGCTCAAGGAACTTTGGACGGATCAACGTGAAAGATTCAAACTCGAACCCGACCGAGCTACGAAACTTGTCGACGTCGGCGACCAGAAACGAGATGCCACCTTAGATGCCGTGGAATTGGCTGCAGCGACCAGTGTAACACAGGCCATCCTGAACCTCGATGCGACCGTGTGGAAACGGTAACGATTTATGCTACCTGATTTGAACCCGCTTTTCAGTCCGTTTGGGATGACTCGCCGTCACTTCTTTTCAAAAAGTGCGCGGGGCTTCGGGGTTGCCGCGCTGGCCAGCTTGCTACCTGAATTCGCCCGAGGATCGGCCCCCTCAGCCCAGACGCTAGGTGGACTTCCCAGCCTTCCCCACTTTGCCCCCAAAGCAAAGCGAGTCATCTACCTTTTTCAAAGCGGAGGGCCATCCCACCTCGACCTGTTCGACTACAAACCCCTCTTGCAAAAGCATCACGGTGAACAATTACCCGATCACGTTCGAGGCAACCAACGGCTGACAGGGATGACCGCGCAACAGGCGTCCATTCCGCTTGCCGGTTCTGCATTGAAATTCGGACAACATGGTAAAGGCGGTGCTTGGTTCAGTGAAATCTTGCCATACACAGCCAAGGTTGCGGACGACCTTTGTGTGATTCGCTCCATGCACACCGAGGCAATCAATCATGATCCGGCGATTACATTTTTCCAAACAGGTTCGCAAATCGCCGGTCGCCCTTCTTTCGGATCATGGGTGCATTATGGACTCGGGTCGATCAACCAAAACCTGCCCGGGTTCGTGGTCTTGGTGACACCGAACAAAGGGGATCAACCCCTTTACTCACGCCTGTGGGGTGCGGGCTATCTCGATTCACGCTACCAAGGCATTCAGTTCCGTTCAGGCAAGGATCCCATCCTTTACATGGCAAATCCTGATGGCCCGTGCGGAAGCGGTCGGCGGGCACTGCTGGATAAACTCAACGACCTGAACCGCATTCAATTTTCAAAAGAATTGGATCCCGAAATCGAGTCTCGTATTTCTCAGTATGAAATGGCTTATCGCATGCAAACAAGCGTGCCAGAAGTCACTGATCTGACAAAGGAGCCGGAGTCAATTTTTGAACTCTACGGCGAGGACAGTCGTAAACCTGGCACCTTTGCAGCTAACTGCCTCTTGGCGCGACGGCTTGCGGAACAAGGCGTCCGATTTATTCAACTTTATCATCAAGGATGGGATCAACATGGGGATCTTCCTAAGGCCATTCGCAATCAGGCTCGTGAGACGGATCAAGCGAGCGCGGCACTGATCACTGATCTCAAACAACGCGGGATGCTCGATGATACCTTGGTGATCTGGGGCGGAGAGTTTGGGCGCACCTGCTATTCACAAGGCGGGCTGACCCTCGAGAACTATGGACGCGACCACCACCCGCGCTGCTTCAGCATTTGGTTGGCTGGCGGCGGGGTGAAGGGTGGCACCGTTTTTGGTGAGACCGATGATTACGGCTACAACATTGCATCGGACGGTGTCCACGTCCACGACCTTCAAGCGACCCTCCTGCATCTGCTAGGCATCGACCACGAACGGCTCACCTTAAGCTACCAAGGCCGCCGCTTCCGTCTCACCGATGTTCACGGCCACGTCGTGAAGCAAATCCTCGCGTGAGCAATGCCATGTCCAAATCCTCGACGACTGCTTGACGGATCGAGACCCCGTGAGAAACTGAAGTGATGAATCATCTCGCCCGTGCGCGTGAAGTTTTCCGCATCGAAATCGCAGCCCTCCAATCTGTCGCCCAACGACTGGATGATTCTTTTACCCAAGCCGTCGACCTAATCGTCACCCGATTGCGGGCGAGAAATAAATTGGTCATTCTCGGCATCGGCAAGTCGGGAAGTATTGGTCGCAAAATCGCGGCAACACTGACGAGCACAGGATCGACTGCGGTAGTTTTGGACAGCGTGGATGCCCTCCACGGTGACCTCGGGATTCTGGTGGATGGCGACGTTGTTCTCGCCTTAAGTTATTCCGGCGAAACCGATGAGTTGATCCAACTCTTACCCGCGCTCAAAAGATTTTCCGTGCACATCATCGCCTTTACATCGAAGGCAGACTCGATCCTAGGACGGCACAGTGACCTAATTCTCAACGTGCGCGTGGGCAAGGAAGCCTGTCCCTTCAACCTCGCCCCAACCGCTAGCACCACGGCCATGCTGGCGATGGGTGACGCCCTCGCGATGGCTGTCCTGCAGGCACGCGGTTTTAACAAAGCAGATTTCGCCAAGCATCATCCTTCCGGATCGATCGGACGCGCCCTCCTCCTGAAAGTTGGCGATATTATGAGAGGCGGTGAACGCAACCCCGTCGCGTCACAAACGTCATCCGTTCAGGATGCCTTATTAGTCATGACCCAATGCCGTTCCGGCAGTCTCAGCGTCACGGATTCAATGGGGCGATTGGTCGGAGTGTTTACGGACGGTGATCTCCGTCGGCATATGGCCCAAAACACTGACGTCCTGCGCAAAAGACTTTCGGAAGTCATGACGAAGAATCCAATTTGCATCACTGCCGAAGCACTCGCCGTAGAAGCCCTGAAGATTTTCGACGCACGCCAAATCGACGACCTCATCGTCGTTAATAAAAAGAACCAACCCATCGGCATCATCGACTCGCAAGACCTACCCAAACTCAAGATCCTGTAAACAGTTTGGCGCAGGCCAGCAGCCTCACTTATTATCGAAACTGATGGAGAGGTTATGGCGTTCTAGGATGGTGCCTTCTCGGAAGGCTAGGTCGGATAGCGCGATATTGTATTGGGCTAACGCTTGAATCTCGTCGAATTGACGTTGTGTTAAATCGCGTTGGGATTGCAGAACCAGATAACTGGTGCTCCTCCCATTTTCGAGTTTTTTCTGCTCAGCGAATAACGCGTCTTGCGCATAGGCTCGGGCAGCTCGTGAGGACTGAACTTGCTCGAAAGTGCTACGGATAGTTTTGATCGCATCATCAATTTCTACCATGATGGATTGCTCCTGCTGTTTGTATTGGAGGAGAAGCTGTTGTTTGTTGATTTTGGAGGACTGGTAACGGGTTTTCGCTGCGGTGTTGCCAATTGGAAAACTAAGGCGACCTACCAGCCCGTAGTTGGGTCCTTTATCGCGACCTAAATCTTGCAGGACATCGCTATAAGAAAGATTGTTCGCATTTTGACCGTAACTGGCTGTGACATCCAAGGAAGGCCAAATTTGGTTTTTCTGATATTTGAGGGTAAAGTCTTGTTTCTCGAGGGTGAGTTTCCGCTCCTGAATCTCAGGGCGTGATGTCAAACCTCGGCTCCAACTATCGCTCAAACTAGTGACGACCGGCACAGCGACTAGGTTTTCAATGGGATTCAGGTTTTGCCCTAACAAGGAGGCAAAGTCGTCCGTGACGAGGGCTTTGAGGGCGTTCTCTTGCTGTGAATAGTTGCGCTGAGCTTCGATCAGACTTGCCTCAGTGGCGGCGGCTTGGGATTCGGCCTGTTTCTCATCTAGCGGAGCAATGGCACCGACCTGCACTCTTTTCTTCGACTCCCTGACGAGTTGCTGGGCAAGCTCGTAGGCGGTTTCCTGCACCTTGATATTCTCACGGGAGAAAATGAGTCGGTAATAAGCCTGTTCGACGCCAGCGATGGTCACCATGATCTGCTGACGTAGGCGCCATTCGGAGATCCGCAAATCGCGCTTGTTGATCTGGATTTGTAGGCGGGCACCATCGATAAGAAAATTCTTGAGCAACGGTTGCGTCAAGCTGATGCCTTCGCTGGCAACATAATCACTCGTAGCAAGCCTCGGAACATATGAGGTAAAATCTGAGCCCGAAGTATTCGCAAAAATATCATAGCTCAACCCAGTGCCTGTGGGGATGGCACCGTTTAAACCGACCCC
Organism: Verrucomicrobiota bacterium; assembly: GCA_008933045.1. GTDB lineage: Bacteria > Verrucomicrobiota > Verrucomicrobiia > Limisphaerales > SXQI01 > SXQI01. The sequence goes on along the minus strand of WBXJ01000056.1, from coordinate 675 downwards.
AAAGGAATCGCGCTCAGACTCACGAGGTGCATAGCTGCGGCCTTGAGCATCGACTCCTCCTGGGCTCGTATTGAAGGCGTGACCGGCACTGAAGCTCAAGACAGGGTCGTAGGCACCATAGCTCCCCGAGAGGGTGAATCCCGCAAGGCGTGGGTTAAATCGCTCGATGGCTACACTCAGGTTGTGTTCGAGTGCCATTTGGATGGCATTCGGGAGCGTGATCGGCTTGTTGGTCCCCATGTTGAACGCTGGGGCACGATTCGTTTGGCCTTGAACCATTGTTAAGGCACCGACTAGGACAACACCCAATAAAAAAAAGACTCTCATCACTCGCACAGTTTGCTGAATTACAACCGTTTCGTCAAAACTTTCATCCTCACTCACCTTGAACCCAATCCGATGATTTCTTGTTCCGAAATATTCATCCCTCGGCTCCTACATCTTGCGGGATCAATCCGTTCGACGGAAAAATCAGGTCACATTCGCAAGGGATAAGACACCGGAAGGGCACCGGAGGTTTCAACTTTTCGCAGGCAAGTCACCGCCAAGGGTTCATCATGGCATCAATTATTTTGAAATGGAATGAATCGCCTTGATGGTTTCCGGCTCTTTATAATGTCGCTTGAGGTTTACTTCCTTGAGCAAGGCGGCGGGAACTCGGGCGATGAATTCTGG
>WBXJ01000055.1 GCA_008933045.1 Verrucomicrobiota bacterium | reverse complement strand
GGATCAGACTTGATCGACTGCCGCTCGGTGCGGCGGGATACGATCCGGTTTGGCCTAGACCTTGATAAACACATGAGCCAGCATACAAATAATTTTCCGAAACTTCACAACGCAATGTGGCCCGGTCTCGTGGGGAAAGGCGGCCCGGGAGCCGAACCCGCGATTGATTTAGACACGATGCTTGATCTGACGGCGCGAGCTTCCGTTGATGGCGTGAAGTTTGATGGTGTGGATATTTTTCTTTTTGATCCCCATGTCAGCATCGACTCGAGCGATGAGGATCTGGCTAAGCTGGCAGACAAGGTCCAGGCGAAAGGGTTTGTCGTGGGTTCCGTCGTAGCACCTGTTTGGCCACCGACGGGCGGAGGATCCGCCATGGGCAACGCTGAGGAACGCGCGGGTTTTGTGGGGCAAGTGCGTAAGGCGTGCCGGATCGCTAAGAAGCTTCGTGATCTGGGAGTTCGACCGAATGGGGTCGTGAGGATCGACTCGGCGGCGAGTCCTTCGGAGTGGCTCAAGGATCCGAAAGGCAACACCCAACTCATCGCACAAACCTTTCGCGAGGCAGGCGCGGTGGCGGAAAGTTTTGGCGAGAAATTGGCAGCAGAAGGCGAGATTTGTTGGGGCGGAATGCACAGTTGGCGAGAGATGGTGAGGTTATTAGAGCTGACCGATCGGCCTGGCACGGTGGGATTTCAGGCCGACATGGCTCATACGCTCTTGTATACGATGGGCTACAACGCCCCAGAGGATGCAATTCTTCCAGCGAATTATGATTGGAAGGATGCCGCTCAGTTAGATCAAGCACTCAAGACTCTGACAGCGGCGTTGCGTCCTTGGACCCTTGATTTTCATGTGGCGCAAAACGACGCCACCGTGAAGGGGTCGGGTTCCCATGACAAGACGGGTCGCCATTGTTTAGCCAATGATCCGAATGGAAAATTAACCATCCCTCATCACGCTGGTTTTTGGTTGCGTGATGAGACAGGTCAGCCCACTAAAAACATTCGCCATATTTGTTGGGATGGTTGCATGTTTCCGAACGATGTCATGATGCAAATGGATACGTGGAATAATATCCTTTCATCGATGATCGCGGTCCGCGACGCGCACGGTTGGCGTGAATAAATTTCCCTCGTCAGCATTCAATAGAATTAATCGAATCTCTGAAACGACTATGAAAAAACCGTTACGCATCGGCCTTGTTGGATACGGCTTTATGGGACGAACCCATTCCAACGCCTTCCGCAAAGTGGGCAATTTTTTCGATCTCGAATATGAACCTGTGTTGCAAGCGATCTGCGCCCGAGATGCAGCGAAAGCGCAAGCGTTCGCAGATAACTGGGGGTATCAGTCGATTGAAACCGACTGGCGCAAGTTGGTGGAACGTAAAGATATCGATTTGATTGATATCGGTAGCCCGAACAATACTCACGCCGAGATCGCCATCGCAGCGGCGAAAGCAGGGAAAATGATTCTCTGCGAAAAACCTCTTTCCATGGATGGAAAAGAGGGCGCAAAGATGGTGAAAGCGATTGAAAAAGCCGGCGTCGCCAACATGGTGTGGTACAACTATCGTCGCGTGCCGGCAGTCGCGCTGGCGAAGCAATTGATTGATGAAGGAAAACTGGGCCGAATCTTTCATTACCGTGCGAAGTTCCTTCAGGACTGGACAATTTCCAAGGACCTCCCGCAAGGGGGGACAGGATTGTGGCGTCTGGATGCTAAGGTTGCGGGAAGCGGTGTCACGGGTGACCTTCTGGCTCATTGCATCGACACGGCGTTGTGGCTGAACGGACGCATGACCACGGTCAACGCGATGACCGAAACGTTTGTTAAAGAACGTAAACACACGCTGACCGGCAAGGTGCAAAAGGTCGAGATCGACGACGCCTGCGCGTTCCTTGCCAAGTTTGACAACGGATCCTTGGCGACATTTGAGTCCACTCGTTATGCACGTGGACACAAGGCGCTTTACACCTTCGAGATCAATGGCGAAAACGCTTCGATCGCTTGGGATCTTCACGATCTCCACCGGTTGCAATACTTCGATTATCGCGACGAAGGAAAACTGAGAGGGTGGCGCTCCATTCACATTAGCGATTCCGACCATCCGTATATGAAGAACTGGTGGGTGCCTGGACTGCAGATCGGGTATGAACACACGTTTGTTCATCAAATCGCTGATTTTATCCAAGCAATTTCCAAGGGAGAGAAACCTTGCCCCAGCTTCCGCGATGCACTCGACACTCAATACGTCTGTGATGCGGTGCTGAAGTCGGCCAAAACTCAGAAGTGGGAAAAAGTTCCCAAAACTAAATTATAGAACCAAGTTTCGCGGCACATCAGACCTGTTTTTTGGCTGGAATATGAACAGGTTTGGTACAGACTGCGAACGACTGGATGACTGTTTAAGAATGCGTATCGTATGTTGAAGAATCAAATGATCTTGGGTCTCGCTGTTGCTGGACTCACGTTGGTAGGAATCACCGCTGCTGATGTGGATATGACGAAGGTCCCACCGGCATCAACTCGCACGGATGTCACTTTTGACAAGGACATCAAGCCGATGTTTGAAAAGACTTGTTTTAAATGTCACGGCGCGGAAAAGCAAAAGGGCAAACTACGAGTGGACAGTCTTGCAGCGATTAAAAAAGGCGGCGAAAACGGTGAAGTGTTTGTCGTCGGCAAGAGCGGCACGAGTTCCTTGGTGCATTCCATCTCAGGTGCTGTGGAGGAGATCATGCCACCCGACGGAAAAGGGGATCCGCTCTCGAAGCAGCAGATTGGACTCGTGCGTGCGTGGATCGATAGTGGAGCGAAGTAACTCGCTCGTATTAGCGCAGTAATTTCAAAACTCGGTAAACCTCAGTTTGCCGAGTTTTTTGCTGTACCTTTACTTCTTAAGTTTGGTGGGCGAGGGACTGCGGTTCACAAGTTTGACCGATTCCTCAACGAATATCTCGCCTGTCATCTCACCCAGGCAAGTGCGCGAAATGTAGTTGTAACGCTCGAAGCTCGTCCAATCTTCCTTGGTCAAAATATATCCAAACGCATCATTGGTGAGTCCGAAGAGCAGGTTATTCTCACCGTGCATTTTGCGTTTCAAGTAGTACCCGATGTTGGGTAATGCCTCCCCTGGAATGGTGAGAATCTGCGCGTTTCCTAGGTTGATCAAATTGAGTTGTGTAGTCACATGAGTGTTGTCCTTACCCCCCAAGCCTAGGGGTGAAGCCGCCATGATCGCCCGAAGCATTGGCGAATCCACAGGGAAAGTTAGTTTTTGGCTTGTGCAATAAACCGTCGGATTTTTCTGCTCCACTGCACTGCTAATGATGCGCAATGCCTCATCCCCGAGCAATTGCCCGATCCGCAAACACTCGTCCCACGTGCGCATGTCTTTGCCGCTGGGTGCGCGATTATCCGCAGTGATCATTCCACCCTGAGCACCATTCATAAAGATGGCGATACCGCCCCCTTTCTCTTGGATGCGATCGTAAAGCGGCCCCACCAAGTCAGGAGATAATGTCCCCGCATCAGATCCCAGCACCTCGGGATGGATGGCGTAGTTGATCAGTGTTGCAAAGGGTTTTCCATCGGACCCGATGGCTTGCACGACGCTGCAGCGTGGATCATAGAGTTGCTCGGCGTAGTAGTTGTAGGCGATTTTTCCCACTGCGGCTCCGGTTGCAATTTTAAGGCTGGCCGGCTGTAATTTCGCCACAGCTTCATTGATCGCTTCCACCATGCGCGTGCAGACGAAATCGATGTATTTCAAGTCCGTCACAATGTTTCCTTTGCCGTCAGGAAATCCGTAACAATCCGGCGCGCTGTGTGTGTGTGTGGCACCGATCAAGATATTCTCCGCTGGGATACCTTTAATTTGTGCACGCACACGATTACCGACGACGGCAGGAAACCCTAGAAAATCTGAGCTCACAATAACGATCCGCGAGTCATCACCTGCCAACGCCAAGGCCCGCACGTTGAGGTCGCCATCCTTGCGCGACACTGGATTGGATGGGCCTACCCCGCCTGAGACGGGCAGCAAAGGATCAGGGGTCACGATTCGCACGGCGATGCCTGCACGAAATTCTGCCCAAGCGATGGTGGGAATCCAGACACAGGCGGCGATGATTACCAACAATAGTTTTCTCATAGATTTAATTTGATCAAATTCTCCAGAACAAACCGATGTTTGGACAGAAACCCTCGCCACTGAATTAGGGCTGCGTCACCGACGCTTCATGGCGCGATATCGCTCGAGAGCTTCCTTAGCGGCGACGTCACCTGCCTCAGCTCGGTTGGCTAATTGGGTTTGGACGGAACCCATCACATTTTGGATAGCTTCCCGTTGGTCATCGCTCAAGTTTTGCTGAAGCCGAGCAACGGTTAACGTTTCGATCGCTCGAGGGAGATCCCCTTCACTGACGGCGTTAATCGCTTGATCCACGACTCCTTTCACTTCGCTAAACTCAGTGCTCTGCTGACCGGGTGCAGGCTTTTCAAAGACTTTTTTCAGCGCGGCCGCGTCCTCCGTCCGAGGCTGACCACAACCACTCAGGGCAAACGCCAACACCACAATGGCACACAAATTCTTCACGCTCAAATCAGGTTAACTCCTAGGATCCATCGCCTCGTTTACTCCCGGGATCACACCATAAACGGCCCGGGTAATAGCTTTTTAATTTGTCGAACGCCTTGATTTTCAAATACTCGACACTCCCACCCACGAGGCCCACCGTCGTGCCGATGCTATGAAGTCGCGTGATGTTTTCCGCCGGGGTGCTTGAGGCATCATTAAAATCCCCGGGTGATCTTTCGTCCGCCTGCCACATCACGATGGCATCCGTTTTGAACTGGGTCTGTTTGTAAACTTCGGGACGTATTTTGTAACCGCAGATCGCACCGTTCATGATGTAGCTCGAGAGTTTCATGCCTCGGTTCCGGTAGGAGGCCGTGTTTGTTTTATCCAATGGACAGAAAAAAGAGTTATCACCCTTAATGGCGGAACGCAGCAACCCTTGGTCGACAAAAGTCCGATTTGTCAACGCGGGTGGAACACCGCTCGCCGTGGGCCGATACAACCAGCCGGCATAACCCGGTTGATTATCCCAGTTGGGATGAGGCAGGTAGTCCTGATTGTCTGTCACGTACATTTGGACCGCCAGCATGATCTGCTTTTGATTGTTGGTGCACACCGTCCGAATCCCCCTCTCTTTGGCCTTGGCGAGAGCAGGCAAAAGCATGCCTGCCAGAATGGCAATAATGGCGATGACGACGAGAAGTTCAATCAAAGTGAACCCCGTATTTTTTCTCGAATGACCCTTTGAAATGGAGCCAACGGAGAGTTGCAGGAATTTCATAATGTCCAAAGGAGCGGTGTTTGCTCCAGACTTCACCCGAGCGGGGACACAAATCAAGCAAGTTCTGACACTTTTAAGCGTTGCTCGGCTGGAGCAATCAAAGGTGAGGATCGATCCCCAGGCTTTTGAAAAGGAATGCGAATCGGTCGGCTGCTTCCTCAATGAGTTTGGATGTCGGTTTACCTGCACCGTGGCCCGCTTTTGTGTCGATGCGAAGCAGAATGGGAGCGGGGCCAGATTGGGCAGATTGCAGGGCGGCACCAAATTTGAAGCTGTGCGCTGGAACCACACGGTCATCGTGGTCAGCAGTCAGAATCATTGTGGGAGGATAGCTGCGACCCTGTTTGATGTTGTGCAGCGGCGAATAGCGATACAGAGCCCGGAATTGATCCGCATCCTCGGAGGAACCGTAGTCGGAGACCCATGCCCAACCAATGGTGAACTTGTGAAATCGAAGCATGTCCAACACTCCCACGGCAGGCAGACAGGCTCCGAATAGTTCGGGCCTTTGCGTGAGGCAAGCCCCGACAAGAAGCCCTCCGTTGCTGCCGCCGGAAATCGCCAACCGACGACTCGATGTATACTGATGCTCGATCAACCACTCGGCAGCGGCAATAAAATCGTCAAAAACATTCTGTTTGCGGAGCTTGGTTCCAGACTGATGCCAGTCCTCACCGTATTCACCACCTCCACGCAGGTTGGGTTGAGCATAGACGCCACCCATTTGCATCCATGCGAGTGTTGCGGGTGAAAATGCCGGCGTCAGCGAGATGTTAAAACCACCGTAACCATAAAGTAGCGTTGGGTTTTGGCCGTTCAGCTCCAGTCCCTTCTTGTGGCTGATGAACATGGGAACACGAGTGCCGTCCTTGCTTTGATAAAAGACCTGAGAGGTTTCGAAGTCCTTGGGATCAAACTGCACCACTGGCGAACGAAATATTTTGCTCTCACCCGTTGCCAGATTGTGCCGATAAATGGTGGAGGGTTGGGTGAAACTGGCAAAGGAAAAGAACGTTTCCGTGTCAGTGGGATGACCCGAGAATCCCGACGCGGTGCCAAGACCGGGAAGTTCGACATCGCGAATCAACTTGCCCAACTTATTGTAAACTCGAACCGAGCTATGCGCGTGGTGCATCCAGATCGTGATAAACTGCTGATTCAGAATCGAGACATGGCTCAAAGTGTCGAGAGATTCCGGGATAATTACCCTCCAACGTGCTCGCTCAGGTTGATCGATATCAATAGCGATCAGTCGACCACGTGGAGCACCGAGGTCATTCTGAAAATAGAAAACGGATCCATCATTCCCGACAAAATTGTACGATGAATCAAAATCCATCAGGAACTGACGCACGGGTCGTTGTTTCAAACCCTCGGTTGTCACGGGTGTTGCGCCCGATTTTAAGTCAGCGAGAAGCACACGGTTTTTAACATCGGTGCCCTGAGTGCAGGTGATGACGAGCCAACGTCCGTCCTCAGTCACTTCTCCATCAAACTTCCATTCCTTTTGATCGGGCCGTTCATAGACCAAAATATCCTCGGATTGAACCGTGCCCACGCGATGGTAATAAAGTTTTTGGAAAAAATTCACCGATTGAAGCTTTGTGGATTCATCGGGCTCCGTATAGCGGCTGTAAAAGAACCCCTTGCCATCACGAGACCAAGAGGCGGACGAGAATTTCACCCATTTGAGAACATCAGGTCGGTCCTTCGCAGTGGCCACATCGCGCAGTCGCCATTCTTCCCAATCCGATCCTGCAGTGGATAAGCCATAAGCCATCAGTGTGCCGTCGTGGCTGATCACATAGTTTTTTAAAGCAACCGTACCGTCCTTCGAAAGCGTGTTCGGATCCAGCAACACCTGCGGCGGCGCATCGAGGTCAGGCAAGGAATAGAGCACCGCTTGGTTTTGCAAACCGTCATTGCGACTGTAAAAATAACGTTGCCCCTCTTTGTAGGGTAAACCGAACCGCTCGTAGTTCCACAGCTTCGTCAACCGCTCCTTCAGTGCCGCACGCGATGGAATCTTCGCAAGGTAATTGGACGTGACCACATTTTGAGCTTCGATCCAACGCCGACTCTCGGGACTGTCAGGGTTCTCTAACCAACGGAACGGATCCGCCACTCGGGTGCCATGGTAATCATCCACCTGCCCCACGCGATGTGTTCGAGGGTATTTCAAGTGGGAGTTCAAAGAAGAACAGGCGGTTGCGAAAATGACCACCGCAAGAAGTGAGGAAAAAAAACGAACTGGAGTCATTTCGCAGTCTTCCACCACCACCCTACAAATGCCAAGTGAAAATGTGTCAAAAAATCGACCTGGCGGTCTGGGGTTACCCTGGTTGCTAGCGGTAGGGTTGGTGTAATTCCACGGGAGGTGCCTTTTTTCTCAATCTCAGATTGATCATCTCGACCCCGATCGAAAAGGCCATGGCAAAATAAATGTAGCCCTTGGGAATCTCTTGATGGAAAGCCTCCGCTACCAAGGAGCAACCAATCAACAGTAGAAAACTCAAGGCCAACATTTTGATGGTTGGATGACGTTCCACAAATCTGCTGATGTAGCCGGAAAAAACGAGCATGAACATCACCGAAATACACACAGCACAAATCATCACGGAGACATGTTTGGCCATGCCGACCGCAGTCACGACCGAATCGAGTGAAAAAACGACGTCTAGAATCATGATCTGGATGAGCACACTTAGGAAGGTGGGTGAAAGCTTCTTCGTCGCGCCACCATCTTCGCCTTCAAGTTTTTCGTGAATCTCATGAGTGGATTTTGCGAGGAGGAACAGTCCCCCGATCAGGAGGATCAAATCACGTCCAGAAACACCATGCCCAGCGACATAAAACCAAGGGGTTGTAAGTCTTGAAATCCAGGCAATGCTCATCAGTAGCAAAATGCGCGTTCCGAGAGCGAGCAACAACCCTATTTTGCGGGCTTTTTCCTGCTGCTGTGGAGGCAATTTATTCGCAAGGATCGAGATAAAGACAATATTATCGATCCCGAGAACTATCTCCAAAACCGTCAACGTCAGTAGGCTAATCCAAGCCTCGGGTGATGTAATCCAATCCATTCATTGACTATGTTGAAAAACGATGGATTAACTCAAGGAAAACTGGAAACGGCTTTTTAATTGTCGAAATTTCATTGAGTTTTTGCTGCCTGTTGCTTGGGTGTTTCAGTAAGCTCCACTGAGAACATTGCGGAGGAACCTATGGCGACAATTGCAATTCTTGGAACGATGGATACCAAAGGCGAGGAGCATGCATTCGTTGCGGACTTCATCAGACGTCGTGGTCATCAAACCCTCATCATTGATGTCGGAACTCTGGAGCCACCCACACTCCGGCCCGACATCACCCGCGAGGAGGTGGCTTCGGAAGCAGGGATTGACCTTGGCGCGCTCGTCGCTGGGGCTGATCGGGGCAAGACGATCTTGGGCATGTCTCAAGCGGCTCCCATCGTTCTTTCACGCTTGCAGCGGGAGCGGAAAATCGACGCTGTCATTTCGCTCGGTGGCGGTGGAGGCACGGCGATAGGAACTGCGGCCATGCGTGCGTTACCCATTGGCTTCCCAAAAATCATGGTCTCAACATTGGCCAGTGGAAACACCGCGCAGTATATCGGCGTGAAGGACATCGTGATGTTTCCAAGCATTGTCGATATCGCAGGTTTAAACCGAATTTCCAGCCAGATTCTGACCCGTGCGGCCGGAGCCATCTGTGGCATGGTTGAGGCAGTGCTGCCGATAACCCAAGATAAACCGATTATCGTGGCAAGCATGTTTGGTAACACTACCGACTGCGTCCAACATGCGCGCAAACTGCTTGAAAAAAAGGGATATGAAGTCCTGATTTTTCATGCCACAGGCAGCGGCGGGCGTGTGATGGAATCACTGATCGAATCAGGTTTGGTCGCAGGGGTGTTGGACATCACAACGACCGAATGGGCGGATGAAATCGTGGGGGGCGTTTTGTCGGCTGGGCCCACTCGGCTGGAGGCGGCTGCTCGACTCGGAGTGCCAGCGATTGTTTGCCCGGGTTGCCTAGATATGGTGAATTTTCTGGGACCTGAAACCATCCCTGAAAAATTTAAAGGTCGAACTCTCTATCCCCATAACCCGCAAGTCACCCTCATGCGCACCTCTCCTGCGGAGGCAGCAGAGATTGGTCTTATCATTGCAGAAAAGCTCAACGCTTCCATCGGTCCCATCACGGTGATGCTACCTCTGGGTGCGATTAGCGGCATCAGCGTGCCCGGAAAACCGTTTCATGATCCGGCCGCGGACGAAGCACTGTTTGCTGCCATCAAGAAAAATTTGCGACACGATATCCGAGTGGTCGAACTCGATAATCGGATTAACGATTCTTTTTTTGCCGAAGCTTGTGTGCGTGAGTTGCTCGAAAATATCGACTCAGCCAACCGGTAAAAAATTAGAGCAACCGAGGTTGAAGCTCCTCTTTGCGAAGGGCTTCACCAAGTCCATCTCCTCTTGATCGTCGGCGTTCCATGATATGCTTATCCACCAACGGGTCGTATTTAACTGGATAATCACCATCGTAGCAGGCTAGACAAAAATTGGATTTTGGAAGATTGGTTGCCTTGACCATTCCTTCCACGCTGAGATAAGCCAAGGAATCGGCGTTCAGATAATCACGAATTTGCGGCAGTGTATAATTAGCCGCCATGAGCTTGGTGCGGTCTGGAAAATCAATTCCATACACGCAAGGGTGCATATGAGGCGGGCAACTGACCAGCACATGGACTTCCGTGGCTCCAGCTTCCTTAAGACTGTTGACGCGGGTTTTGCAGGTGGTGCCGCGCACGATCGAATCATCGATAATGATCACACGCTTGCCGCTCACTAATTCTTTGATGAGGTTCAGTTTCACCCGAACGTTAAAATCGCGAATGAGCTGTGAAGGCTGAAGAAAACTTCGGCCGACATAATGGTTCCTCACGAAGGCCATCTCGAACGGAATCCCAGACTCCATCGCGTAGCCCAAGGCGGCGGAATTCCCACTATCCGGCACAGGGACAACGACGTCGGCTTTGATCGGATTCTCACGAGCTAACTCGCGGCCCATCTCCACACGGGTCCGGTAAACATTTCGGGAAGCGATATTGCTGTCAGGACGAGCAAAGTAGACGTACTCAAAAATACAAAATGCCCGCCGTTGAGGCTCCGGAAAAGCTTGGATCGAACGAAGACCGTGCTTATCAATAATCACAATCTCACCCGGTTCGACATCGCGAACAAACTCGGCATGGATCAGGTCGAAGGCACACGTCTCGCTCGCCAGAACCCACGCTTCACCGACTTTTCCCAGTGACAGAGGCCGAAACCCTTGCGGATCACGAACGCCTATCATCTCCTGCTCCGTCATGATGACCAGCGAGTAGGCTCCTTCGATCCTCCTCATCGTCTCGACCAAATTATTTTCATGGCCATTCACGCTCGGTTGCGCCATGAGATGCAGAATAATTTCAGAATCGACCGAGGTTTGAAAAATGGACCCCTTCGCTTCCAGTTCTTCGCGCAAGCGAGCGGCGTTGGTCAAATTACCGTTATGGGCGATGGCAATCTCTCCCCGAGCACAATCGACAGTGAGCGGTTGCGCATTGCGCAAATGGGAGGAACCCGTGGTCGAGTAACGGGTATGACCCACCGCCATGTTCCCCTTCAGGAGCTCCAACCGTTCGGTATTAAAGATTTGGGAAACCAGACCCATCCCCTTGTGCATATGGAATTGGGTGCCATCATGCGTCACAATACCCGCACTCTCCTGGCCTCGATGTTGGAGTGCGTAAAGACCGTAGTAGGTCAGTTCCGCAGCGTTAGGATGATTGTAAATCCCGAAAACTCCGCAATAGTGTTTTGGATACGATGACATGTGGAGAAATCAAACAAGGATCACTGCATGGCACGACCAATGGCATTCCACCAGATGTCGTGTAACTCGGTCAACCGAGCAGATAGGTTGGAGCCACCACTTCGAATTGTCAACTGATCCCCGCCTACGGTTCCAAGCTCGCGGAAGGCCACCCCGAGCCTTAGGGCTTCAGCCTGAGCTGCTGCCAGATTGGTCGGGTGAACTGAGATAATAATTCGGCCCTGAGTTTCCCCAAAGAGTAAGGCGTCCAGTCGAAGCGATTGCAACGCGGTGAGATCTATCGTCGCACCGATCAGTCGGGGGGTTTCTCGTGCGATTTGTTGAGAAATACAACACTCCGCGAGTGCCACCGCGAGCCCACCATCGCTGCAATCGTGCGCACTCTTGACCAACCCCGCAGCGATCAGCGCACGCACGCCATCATGCAGTTGCTTTTCGGTCACCAAATTCAAACGTGGCGGAGTGCCAGTCTTCAAGCCATGAACACGTTGCAGATAAGCCGAACCCCCAAGGCCCAGCAGCGCGTCCTTATCGTCGATAACTTCTCCGAGGAGCACGATGATATCTCCCTCTTCCTTGAACCATTGCGTGGTGATGTGCGCGGGGTCATCGATCAAACCAACCATTGCAACAGTCGGTGTCGGATCGATGGGTCCGTTCGGGTTTTGATTGTAAAGACTCACGTTCCCACCCGTCACCGGCGCGTTAAAAGCGCGGCATCCTTCCGCCAGCCCTTCGACCGATTTGCGAAGTTGGTAAAAAATCTCAGGATTATGTGGATTGCCAAAATTAAGATTGTCCGTTGTTCCCAAGGGGACAGCACCCGAACACGCGAGATTACGCGCACATTCCGCCACAGCGATTTTGCCTCCCTCATACGGATCGAGATAGACATAAACCGCGTTGCAATCAACGGCGAGTGCGATGAATTTTTCTTTGAATTTAGGACCAAACGAGCCATCGGGAAGAACCGGTAATGAATCCTCCTTGATGCAAACAATCGCAGCATCAGAGCCCGGGCACACCACACTCCCGTTGCGGACCATGTGGTCATACTGCCGATAGACCCAGTTTTTCGAAGCGATCGAAGGCCATCCGAGGAGGTTCTTCAGATCGTGCGCGGGCGCGGTCGTATCCGCAATACTCTGAAGGGTAAACCGCCTCACCGCTTCCAAATACGCAGGCTCGCGAGATTCGCGATGATAAATCGGGGCTTCGTCCGCCAGTTTTTTGGCGGGGATATCCACAATAAGTTCGCCGTGATTCTTAACTACCATCTGGCCTGTGTCGGTCACGAAACCCACTTCTGCCCATGGCAAATCCCACTTATCAAAAATCGTCTGCACTTCGGCTTCTCGACCTTTTTTGACAATGATCAACATGCGCTCTTGCGATTCGCTCAGCATGATCTCATAGGGAGTCATATTCGGTGCCCGTTGCGGCACTTTAGATAAATCAATCTCGATGCCCGTGCCCGCGCGTGCGGCTGTTTCACACGTTGAACACGTGAGACCCGCAGCTCCCATATCTTGAATCCCCGCAACCGCTCCTGTGGCTAACAATTCAAGACAAGCCTCCATCACCAGTTTTTCCATGAATGGATCACCCACCTGCACCGCGCCCCGTTGTTGTTCGGCAGACTCCTCAGTCAGATCCTGTGATGCAAACGCCGCTCCCGCTAAGCCATCTCGTCCCGTAGCTGGGCCGACATAAAAAACAGGATTGCCAATGCCATGGGCCGCACCGCGAGCAATCTGCTCATGCCGCAAGACTCCTAGACAAAAGACATTCACCAGTGGATTGCCCTCGTAGGATTTGTCGAAATAAAT